>CAUUGI010000011.1:0-36310 GCA_963544675.1 uncultured Treponema sp. | reverse complement strand
ACAAGGCTTCCCATGCGCTTTGTACCGACAAGTTTGCCTTTATTTAAAAGTTCTTCGCGCCTTGAACCTGCTATATCCGCAGTGCGCCAACCGTCGTCTAAAACTTTATTTACGGCATCTTCAATAGCTTTTGCTTCTTTTTCAAGCGAGAAGCTGTAGCGCAGAAGCATGGCGGCAGAAAGAATTGTTGCAAGCGGGTTTGCAATATCTTTTCCTGCAATGTCAGGAGCCGAGCCGTGAATCGGTTCATAAAGTCCGGGCCCTTTATCACCTAAAGAAGCCGAAGCGAGCATTCCGATTGAACCTGTAATCTGACTTGCTTCGTCAGTCAATATGTCGCCGAACATATTGCTTGTTGCAATTACATCGAATGCGCGCGGATTTCTTACGAGCTGCATTGCCGCATTGTCGATATACATAAATGAAAGTTCAACGTCTTTGTATTCGGCATGAACGGATTCGGCAACAGTTCTCCATAGTCTGCTTGAATTCAAAATATTTGCCTTATCTATTACACAAAGTTTATTTTTTCGATTCCGCGCAAATTCAAATCCTTTTCGCACTATGCGCTCTATTTCCGCCCATGTATATTTTTCCGTATCCCATGCGGTTTTCCCATCTGCGCTTATGCCTCTTTCGCCAAAATAAATTCCGCCTGTCAATTCCCGTATTACAAGAATATCGATTCCGTCTCCGGAAATTTCATCTTTAAGAGGGCAGGCATCTTTAAGTTGCCTCCACATTACTGCCGGGCGAAGATTTGCATAAACCTGCATCCCGCCGCGTAAGCCTAACAGAGCCTTTTCCGGGCGGATTTCAGGAGCAACAGAATCCCATTTTGGACCGCCGACTGCACCGAGCAAAACTGCATCGCTTTTAAGGCATATATCAAGCTGATCTTTGGGGAGCGGTTCTCCTCTTGTGTCTATTGCTTCTCCGCCTGCAATCACCTTGGTGTAATTAAATTTGTGCCCGAATTTTTTTGCGACGGCATTAAGAATATTTACGCCTTCCGTAACCACATCAGGACCTATTCCGTCACCGTAAATTAACGCAATATTTTTTTCCATGTTTTTATCCTCTATAATTTTAGTATTTAATAATACTGACTTTATTTTAGTTATACTAAAGTAACGAAGAACGGTCAATATTTAAGGATTACTTTAAAACTCCGCATCCAAACTATAAATCAGTGTGCAAATGTTTTTCAATATCTTTTATAAGTTTATATTCAAACGAATCGCACAACGCAAGCCAAGAAGCTTCCATAAGGTCGCAGGAAACTCCTACAGTTGTCCACAAAGTTTTTCCGTCCGTACTTTCTATTATTACACGCACTCGGCTTGCCGTTGCCGACTTTCCGTCGAGAACGCGCACTTTATAATCGGTAAGCCGTATTTGTGATACGGCAGGATAAAATCTTACCAGTGCTTTGCGGAGCGCAATATCAAGCGCATTGACAGGGCCGTCGCCTTCACCTGCAGTAACTTCAATCTGTCCGTCAACCTCGACTTTTATCTGCGCGCAAGCATTAACGCCGTCTTCCGGGCGCGGATTTACTCCGTTGGTCTGGTAGTAGTGCAGCGTAAAAAACGGCTGATAACGTCCAATCAATTTGCGCGCAAGCAGTTCAAAACTTCCGTCAGCACCTTCAAATTGATAGCCCTCAAATTCAAGTTGCTTCATTCTGTTCATAATCTGCGTAACCAGAGGGCTGTCTTTTTTTATTGACGGATCGATTTTCTGAATTTTTTCGATTACCGTTGCGCGTCCGGCAACCTCGCTCATAAGGAATACACGTGCGTTTCCGACTTCTTCCGGCGCAAGATGTTCATACGCTGAAGGATTTTTTAAGACAGCATCTATGTGCATTCCAGCTTTATGGCTGAATGCGTTTGCGCCGACAAACGGAAGTTGCGGATCGAGTGCGATGTTAGTAATTTCTGCAACACGTTTTGAAATTTGAGTAAGCAGCTTAATTTTTTCCGGTTTTATGCATGAAAAGCCCATTTTAATCTGCAAATCGGGGATTATACATGAAAGATTTGCGTTGCCGGTGCGTTCTCCGAATCCCAGCAAAGTTCCTTGAACATGACGGGCTCCTGCTTCCACCGCAAGCAGTGAATTTGCAACGGCAAGCCCGGAATCATTGTGGGTATGGATGCCGGTTATAATGTTTGGAAATTCTTTTACAACGGCGGACACAGCCTTTTCGCATTCTTTCATAAGAGCTCCACCCTTTGTTTCGCATAACGAAAGAACTTCCGCGCCTCCTTCTACTGCCGCTTTAAGAGATTTAAGAGCATAGTCGGAATCATCTGCAAAGCCGGTAAAAAAATGCTCGGCATCATAAATAACACGCCGGCCATTGCTTTTTAGAAACTCGCAAGTGTCTTGTATCATATTAAGATTTTCTTCCGGCGACGTGCCTAAAATCTCTGTAACTTGGAATTTCCACGATTTACCGAAGATAACAACCCATTCTGTATCGGCTGCGAGAAGACTTTGAAGATTTGCATCTTCCGCGCATTTTATATTTTTCCGTCTTGTAGAACCGAATGCACAGAGTTTTGAAGTTTTAAGTGAAATCTTTTTCATTTCCTGAAAGAATTCCATATCTTTAGGATTTGAACCGGGATTTCCGGCTTCTATAAACGTAACGCCTAAATCGTCAAGTGCACGGCAAATATTAATTTTGTCTTGAACGGAAAAACTTATTCCTTCTCCCTGTGCGCCGTCCCGTAATGTGGAGTCCAGAATGTCAACATGATTTGAAATCATACAACCTCCGTTTTTTAGATGAACAGAAAATCTTTACGGATATTAAACTTTTTAAGAGTATATTTCAATGTACGATGATTTTGAAATGTCAAAAAATTAAATAACCGTAATATCGACTTTTAAAAAGCAGATATTAAACCTGTTTATAAAAAAACGCGCCGTAGAAATCGTATCATTCTGCAGCGCATTTTTTATGATGTCGATTTTACATTTACTAATATCAATAAAACTGTTCGACGGATAAGTTATTGAATAGGTCTAATAGCCCAAATTTCGAGTTTTCCCAAAACTCGAAATTTTCCAACTCTTTTCTGCGTCTATAGAATGAGAGTTTTGAAATAAACATCGTTTTTGCGCAGGCGAGGTTCCGTCTGCGTGCCGTTTCGAGCGAAAAGCTCGACTGCGGCTAAGCGTGCGAGTTTGCATTGCAAACTCGGTAGTGAGCGCAGCGAACGAAGTTCTCGCCGAAAGCATATCATCACTTAAACAAGTCTTTCAAAACTCTACATTCGACCTAATAGACTTTCAAAATCTCGTCGAGTTTAGCGCGTCCGATGATTTTCATAAAACTTGCAAGACGCGGACCTTGATTTTTTCCTATGAGCGCTTGATACATCGCGGTGAATAATTCTTTAGGCTGAATGCCTAAGCCCGTCGCAATGTCGTAAATCTTTTGTCCGAGCGTTTTTTCGTCCAGTTCATCGACGAGCGGAACGCATTCTTTGTAAACCAGTTTGACAGCGTCCAAATCGGTTCCCGTCAGTTCCGCCTTGCTTCCGTCTTGACGAAGCGAAAACTTAAATTCTTCGGGAGCACATTCACTGACCCAAAAACATGCGCATTCGGCGCGGCGGCGGAGACATTCAACCTGCTCAGGCTTTACGTCGCCGAGAGAAGCTATAACTTTGTCCGTGTCGCCTGAATATGTTTGCAAAAGCGTTGTCAGCATTCGGAACCCGATTTGATACGGCATAACGGACGGCATTTTATCGTCAATCTGCGACAAAATATAAATTCTCTTTTCTTTATTGAAGTGCTCGTCGTCCTTTGCCTTTTGCAATCCCCATACGATTCGTTCGGTTGTGTCGTAGTCTTCGTAGGTTTTGAGAACGTCCAAGTCGAAACTGATGGCAAACTCCGTGTTGGGGCGTGTGCCTGCAAAAATGTAGCGGAGCACCTCCGGCTGATAGACTGCAAGCGCGTCCGGGAGTGCGATAACACGCCCTTTGGAAGAGGACATTTTTCCAGGCAAGCCTTTGAGTGTTACAAAGTCGTAGCGCATTGTGATGGGCGCGTCCCAACCGTATACTTTTTTTGAAACGAGTTTTGCCGTGTCGTAGGAGCCGCCCGGAGATATGTGGTCTTTTCCGCCCGGCTCGAACACGACTTTTTCTTCGTTCCAGCGCATAGGCCAATCAACACGCCAGCCGAGTTTTATTCCTTTAAATGAACGGATATCGACTGTTTCGTGGTTACCGCATTCGCATTTGTAGCTTACATTCCATTCGCCGTCATAGTCGAGAATTTCCGTCGTATCTTTATTGCACTTGCCGCAGAAAATTGAAACCGGCCAATAGACGTCGTTTTCCGTCATTTTGTGCTGCTCGTCGCGGTATTCGTTAAGGCATTCTTTGATTAGGGCACGATTCTGCAATGCTTTTTTCATGCCTTCCGCATAGCGGTTTGCGCGGTAACGCTCCGCTTGATATAAAAATTCGGGGAAAATGCCGACTCTCGGAAGTTCCGTTTCTATATCGACTTCGTGATGGCGCGCATAATTTTCGTTGCGTGCGGTCGTATCAGGTACCATCGTGATGGGATAGCGCAGGTATTTTTCAAGCGTCTCCGGCTCAGGCATATTTGCGGGCACTTTGCGGAACACGTCGTAATCGTCCCATGAATAAATAAAGCGCACGTTTTTTCCGCGCGCGCGCAAAGCTCTTACAACAAGGTCAACGGTAATTATTTCGCGGAAATTGCCGATGTGTACAGTCCCCGAAGGCGTAATGCCGGACGCGCACGTATAAAGCGGTAAATCGCCTTTTTCGCGGATAATCTGATCCGCCATGCGGTCAGCCCAATGGCACAAAGCCGAATCTTTTTTTGTATCACGTAAATCTTTAGACATATCGGCATTATATTAAAAAGGCGCAGACGTTGCAAACGGACAGATTGGGAAATATTGGAAAAATAAAATCCGTTTTTCCATGATATTGTAGTATCCATATCTAAAACCAATTTGTATAACCGATACTTATTCCTGTTGAAAAACTGTTTTCTATTTTTTCAAACTTTCTTGACATATCATTTTCTTTAACGGACTGATGTACAAACATCAGTGGATAATAATTTAGATTGAGTCCGATACTGAATCCGGATGTAAAAAAATATGTAATATTATTTCCTATTCCGGCATACGCTTGTCCGATTGTGCTTTTTTTATTTGTATCTTCATTTGTTCCGCCAAGAAGAAATCCGAATGAAATTCCCGGTGAAATTATGAGTCCTTTTTCATTTCCTAAAAGGAAAAGAATGGAAGGGGCAAGCAGCGAAGCAAATCCTAAACAAAATTGTTCTTTGTTATGTGAAAAAATTATTTTTCCGTCAAAATGAAATCCGATTTTTGTATCTTCTTTGAAAATATTGCATCCTAAATACACGCTCGGTTTCGGAATTATTACACCAATTTCGTCAATGACTTCTTTATTACAATTAAAATCAAAATCGATATTTAAACCTGCTGTGAGATAGTTTTGCGCCGACAAATATGTAGAAAAAAATATAAAAAATAACAAAAATAAAATACTTGTTTTTTTCATTTTATAACCAAGCACCTCAATGCGAATTAGACATTCCGGTACAAAAATCTTTCAGATTTCCACAAAAGATTTTTCAAAGCAATTATATCCTTCCAGCAACGAAGTCGAATTATATTCTCTTTATATTCGATTATTCAGTATTGCATTTTCAAAGTTTTTTAAACTTTCCGTATCCGGAAAATCGTTTTTATTCATAAATAAATATTTCCCATTATTAAATTCAAAAACATAAAAATACGATTCAGCAAAGTACCGAATATACTCTTTTAATTAATATTTCGTGATAACTCCAAGAGATGCAACTTCCGGATATTTCACATCGTTCACATAACATTGTTTTAAATCTTGTTCAACTCAAAATGCGAGTCGGCTATGAAGCTTGGTTAGGTTTATTTGTTATTAAGCCCCTCAATATATTGCTGAGGAGTCTGCACAATCAATTTCGGATTCTTATAATCGCAAACATTTCTTGTGATTATAAATTCTATCTTGTTGTCCAATGCCGTAAAATATTGCAATGCATCTTCAAAATCTGAAAGCTCTGAATTTAAAGCCAAATCAACTTCCTTTGCATTCACGGAAATCACATCTACAATAATCCTGAGTTTCCTTAAGTTTTCTTTCGCTTTTTCAATCCCTAAATGCTTACGAAGCAAGTAATAAATGTTTGCGAAAACTAAAGAAGTTGTAACAAGTTTTACTTTTTTCTCATCTCCTAAAGAAAGAATTTGGGCGGAATATTCATAAAATTGCTCACGTTTTTCCAGCACATCTAAAATGACATCGGAATCGATAAAAAGCACTTTACTCATACTTTGCTTCCAAGTAATTTATATAATCGTTTCTGTCATTTTTCTCAACAGGAATTATTCCGCTTAATTCTTGAACCATCGGAGATATTTTTCTATTTTTCGATTGCGAAGAAAGCAAATTTCTGAAAAATGATTCGACAATCTGTGATATGCTGGAATTATTTTCGGAGGCATATCCCTTCATTGACGAAATAACGGAACTGTCTATGCTTAAAGTTAATTTTGCATCCATATGAACCTCATTACGTATAGCATAACAAAATTTATACGTAATATCAAATAAAAAAAACTCCAAAGCCTTCTAAAAAAAATTGAAAACTCTGAGAAAAAATGCCGTGAAAAGAATTATTTTCGCATTGTGTTGAAAATATCATGTCGAATTTCCGGTTTATCAAAATCAGAAATTCGATCTGTTTTTTTTAAGCCGGCATCCGAGCTTGTGCGGGTGAAATTTATACAATTTGCCTAAAAAAATTACCGACGGATATTCCGTTTACGACGGAACCTTCAGGATAATTTTTTAATATGCCGTCTCGTCCAAATTCAAGGTGAGGGGAGGTGATGCCGTGCTTTATGGAAATATCCGCCTCCATAAGCGCGCTTAGATGGTCGGCAATCCTGACTGTGCGTCCGTCGATAGGAGAAAATTTATCTTCATTATATTTGGAATTCAGTTCTTCCCAAGATACTTCCATCGTTTTGCCGTCTTTTACTACGCGGTTGGAAAATTCCTCGCTTATAAAATACATAATTTCATCTATAAAAAACGGTTCCATAAGCGGAACAAGTTCACGGTTTACAACATCATCTTCTATGCGCTTTACAATTTTAGGCAGTTCGTCGGTTGCTTGCTTAACCGGAGAAATTATGTCGCGTGTTACGGCTTCCGGCAAATCATGAAAAAGCGCACTGAAAAAATTGTTTACCTCGCGTTTGCGGCACATCGGAACAGGATTTTTGCGGCATAAAAGCAGCGTCATCACTGCAACAAAATAGCAATGTCCCAAAACGCTCGTTTTAGGTATGCGCGGAGTTTGATTCCAGCGCGTTTGAAATCTAAGCTGCTCGATTTTCATAATAAAATCGAAAGAACGCTGCCGCGTCATCAGCATTTGCAGACCTTGCAGATCCAAATATTTTTGCAGCTCCGATAAAATCTGCGTGTTTATGTTTTCAAGGCGTTCAGGTTCATTTACCACCGTGAGCATTTGCAGTTCTCTCATTGTCGCATATTTATGCGCTGCAGAAAGAATTCTGGAAGCGGAAACAGATTTTTCAGGGATTTCGGCTGCACCGGACTTTTGTGCAAGATATTCTGCAAACAGCGCAAAAAGTTCTTTGTCTTCTATAATCGGTTTATATTGATTTAAAACCCATTCGTTCAGTTTAAGATATTCTTTGCAGTAATCGGTTTTTAATATTTGTTGAACGGTTGCTTTTATATCGCAAAGCGCAATTTTTTTTAGCAGGTCGAATAAAGATGCGTAGATTATCCAATTCCAATCGACAAATACGCCGCGGTTTTCTTCAAATTTTCCGATTATGTAAGCAATAACCATTTTTTCGCCGGCTTTATCCATTTCAACAATATCAAACGGGCGTATAAGATCATTCCATCGCTGTATAGAAAATCCTTCAAAAATCTTGTGCGCAAAATCTCTGTCTATCATATTTTGTCAGCGGCTTGAACCGGATTTTTGGTCGGCATCCATCTTGTCTTTCCAAACAAGAGCTTTTTTCTTGGTTTCTTCAGCCCCGTCTTTGTCTCCGATTGCAAGTAATAATTTATGCTTTGCAAGAAGAAATTTTATTGCATTCCGCATATCATCGATACGGCGCGTTGAAAGCTCATATTTATCTCGATAGCCGGCAGCGGAAGCATCAAGAAGTTTTGAAATCAGACGTATATAAAGAACCGTAGTTTCATATTCCGCATTGTTGGGGTCAAAATATGCTTTTACGGAGTTACGCATATCAATCAAATTCTTTGCGATAACTGCAAAGCGTCCTTTTAATTCGACAAAAGACCATTTCCATTTGCTGTTGTCACCGAATGCAAGCTCCAAAAGATTGATTGTAAGACCGAGTTTTCGGATAAGATAATAGCGTTTTTCAATAGGAATTTTTATAAGCTCTTCATGATAAGAGGCAAGCTCGGAGTATGGAATATCGATTGTGTTTGTAACAATATCTTCAAGATAAATTATCGCTTTGTAAAGAATTTTCCGAGCTTCGTTCAATACATCATTGTTTTTGACTTCAAGAATTTTAAGCGAAAGTGTGTTTTGTGCCATGTAAAGCGAGGCTGCGTAAATCATATCTTCGGAAAGCTGATTTTTTTTATAAGATATACTGTCTTTGTTTGAAGCAATTGCGTTCAATACTGTTTTTTCCGTATTCAAAACAACCGTTATTTTAGACTGATAGGGTTTAACCGCTTCTGCAAACTCAAGTCTTGTTTCCTCTGAAATTTTTGCCATACAACCTCCAATAAGATTTTTCCGACCGTCAAAAAATTCGGTTTTAAAATGCGGCTCTAAAACAATGTATCACCGGCTGTTCCGAATTTTTCAAGCATGGAGCGCGCGTGTTCCAAAGACTGTTCGCTGTCCGAATCACCTGAAAGCATCCGCGCAATTTCAGCCGCACGTTCTTCTCCGTGCACTTCGCGTACATGGGAAGACGTTTTTCCCTCTTCTATGCCTTTTTCAATCTTGATTTGATTATCGGCATAAACTGCAATACTCGCAAGATGAGTTATACAGAAAATCTGTCTGCTTGCGGCAAGTTTTTTTAAGTGGCTTCCGACTGCGACTGCGACTTCTCCGCCGATTCCTGTATCGATTTCATCGAAAACGAGAGTCGGGACGGTGTCAATCCGTGCAAAAATCGTTTTCAGCGCAAGCATTACGCGTGAAAGTTCACCGCCTGAAGCAATTCGCGCAAGAGGCAAAAGAGGAGAACCCGCATTTGCGCTTATCAAAAACTCAATATTGTCCATTCCGAACGGACCGCACCGCTGTTCAACATTACTTCCCGCCTTTTCCGTTATATTCACGGAAAAGCGCGCATTGCCCATTCCAAGAGTTTTTAAGATGTTTGAAACTTCGTTTGAAAGGATGCTGCCGATATTTTGCCGCTTTTCGGAAATTTTTTTCGCCGCAATGTAAACACGTTTTTCAAGTTCGGCAATTTCTTCTGCAAGTGCTTCTTTGTTTTGTGCCCCGCTTCCAAGTTGTTCAAGCATCGTCTGCGTTTTTTCAAGGTAATCAAAGATTTCGGAAAGCGGCGCACTTTGTGAAGATGCGTATTTTTTCTTTAAATCGTAAATCAGCGACAAACGCTCCTGTACTTCGGCAAGGCGGGCGGGATCGTAGACTAATTTTTGCGAATATGAGTTGAATTCTTCCGCAATATCGGAAAGCTCGTAAAAAGCGTTTTCAAGACGGGTATCAAGAGCGGCAATTGTTTTATCAAGAGCGGCAATTGTTTGATTTTCGCGGCGGATGCGTTTTAAAAGCGGTACGGCGGATTCTTCCGAGCCGTCAAGCATTTCGCGTACCGATTCAATTCCCGAATAAAGTTTTTCATAAGAAGCAAGCCGTGCTTCTTCTTCCGCAAGATTTTCATCTTCACCGTCTTTCAGATTTGCGTCGGAAATTTCTTTTACGGCAAACGTATACATATCGATTTTGCGCAGTCTTTCTCCGTCATCGGAATTAAGCTGTTCCAAAATCCGCCGTTTTTCGATTAGGGAAGTGTATAAAGATGTAAAAGCGCATACTTCATCGGTAATTCCTGCGCGGGAGTCAAGAAATTTACGGTGTTCGCTTACTTTCATAAGAGACTGATGTTCGTGCTGCCCGTGAATGTCGATTAAAAATGCGGAAAATTCTGCAAGATCGGAACGTGTCGCAGGAACACTTCCTATCCACGCACCGGATTTTCCGTTCAATCTAATAAATCGGCGTAAAAGAACTCTGTTATTTTCCGCTTCGATTCCATGTTCCGTAAGCCAGCTTTTCATTTCCGGATCCGGGTTGTCGAGTAAAAATGTTCCCGAAACCGACGCTTCTCCTGAGCCTGAGCGTATTTGCGAAACTTCCGCTTTTCCTCCCAGCAGAAAGGATAATGCACCTATCAAAATGGATTTTCCCGCTCCTGTTTCTCCTGAAAGAACCGTAAAGCCTTTGGAAAATTCTATAGTAATTTGATCGATAATTGCAAAATCTTTTATAGTAAGGTCTTCAAGCATGAGGCCCTCCCGACCAGTTTAATTTTGAACGCAATGCGTCGTAAAATTTTTCTACCGTGCAGCCGGCAAGTTTTACTTTTTCACTGATTCTGCGGATTTTTACACAATCTCCTTCCTGTAATTCAAACGTTTTTTGTCCGTCAACAGTGATAATGCTCTCGCTTTCTCGTGAACGCATTACTGTAACACCGATTTCCCCGTCGGGGCTTAATACAAGAGGGCGGCTGGACAGCGAAAAAGCGTTCATCGGTGTTAAAAGTAATGCGTCAAGTTCGGGGTCAATGATTGGCCCTCCTGCAGAAGTTGAATACGCGGTTGAGCCGGTTGCAGTGCTTACAATCAATCCGTCTGCTTTAAATATTCCAAGCGGCACACGATTATATGAAACTTCAAGCAGAACGGTACGTGTTGCAAATTTTGAACAGATTACAACATCGTTTAAGCCGATTGAAGAAAAAATTTCTCCCTTTTCCGCAGGACGTATTAAAGCCGCCTGTACCATGCTTCGAGTAACAACCGGTAATTTTCCTTCCAAAAACAGTTCCAGTTTTTGCCGCCATTCTTGCTTTTGAATACTTGCGATGAATCCGAATTCACCGAAATTGACAGGAAATACCGGAATGCCGTGTTTTACGCAACCTCGTGCGGCAAATAAAACCGTTCCGTCGCCGCCAAGCGTGATAACAAAATCGTTTCCCCCAAACGGGTTGTCATTGCTGAATCCGTTAAAACTGTAAAAAGATGATTTGATTCCGCGCTCCGTAAGAAATTCGGCAATGGAATTTCCGAATTTGTGGGATAAATCTTTATGTGTATTTACGACAATCAGGCATTTTTTCATACTCAATCCGAATTTTATGGAAGCGTTCCCAAAACCTTTACGATTTTTGCAATTTGAGGATTGGAAAGACGCGGGTACAGCGGAAATAATGCCGTTCGCAGGTATAAGGATTTTGCCTTTATGCAGGCGGATGATAATTCCTCTTCTCTGAGAGCAATAACGGAATCTTCATAAGCGGGGCGTATTTCAATATCTTTTTTTGCCGCGTATGACTTTACATCTTTGAATGCGCTGTTTAATACGAGCGGGAAGCAGCACATTGTAGAGCCGTAATCGGCATTTTTCCCTTCCGAGATTTCAATATTGTATTCGGGACGGATAAAAGTTTTGTGCCGCCCGCTCATAATCGCCCTTCGGAAAAGCGTAAATATTTCTTTGCGGCGTATTTCGTTGCGTCCGAATTCTTTTAGCTGAATCCACGCAAGAGCTGCATTTATGTCCGGTAAAAGTTCTGCAGACGGTAAGGAATCGGCAAGTTTTTTCAGCACAATCCATTCGCGCCTGTTGGGAGCCATAAGAACCGCGCCGCCGCCTGCCGTAATTACATCTTTTTCTTCAAGTGCCATAATTGAAAATATACCTGAAGAACCAGCTTTGCGCGGTTTTTCCGAAACATTTTCAGCATTTACTGGAAAAAAAGAACCTGCGGATTTTGATATATCTTCTATGATGGGAATACCGAGTTCAATAAACGGATTCATGTCGGGCAGAATCCCCATTGATTCGTGCAGGAGAAGTATGCGACCGCCGTTTTTAGTTCCTTCTGAAACCGCATCAACGGAAACAAGACCGGTAGTCTCATCTACATCAAGAACAATCGGCTTAAAACCTGCATATTCAACGGCTTGAATATGCCATGCAGGGGCGAGTGCGGAAATCATAACCGCAGTCCCGCTTTCTGTACCAAGTACACTAAGAGCGTATTTCAGCGCGGAAAGCGGGCTTCTTAAAGCGATTGCACCGTCACAGCCTGTAAATTCTTTTACGGATTGTATAAGGCGAGAATTTAATTCGCCGGGACCTATCCTTTCATCAACCATGCAGGTAAGGACGGCATCCATTTCTTTTCTGCGGATTGTCGTGCTATATGTCTGGATCATTTCTAGTTGGCGGTTATAAACCTCTGAAGTTCTTTCGGATCGAACAGACGCTTAGTATCAAGAATGATAAGATATCCGTCATCGTTTCTGACGACACCGTTTATGTATTCGGTTCCGATTCCGTTCATCATCTGCGGCGGATCCTGTATATCATTCTGCTGAACGGACAGAACGCGTGAAACGCTGTCGATAATTATTCCAATCTGCATACCGCTGATTTTTAAAATTATAAAACCGCTTTCAAGTTCGTTCAGTTCCACTTTGGAATAATCCGTTGCAATTTGAAAGCGGCGGTGTAAATCAATAATAGGAATAATTTCACCGCGAAGATTCAAAATTCCCACCATATAATAAGGAGCATTCGGAATAGGACGTATCTTTTGAATCTTTACGATTTCCTTCACATCCATGATATTAACTCCGTAAAGTTCCTTTCCTAGTTTAAAACTTACCAACTGTAACTGTGAATCGTCCGCAGCCATATTTCCTCCATATCAAACAGTATTACGTTTGTTAGAATACACTGAAATAAGAGCTTTTGCAATATTGCAACTTTTTTCCATAATTTCTCCATTTCTCCAAATTTGTAAAATCTAAACAATTTGTTTTATCCGCCGATATTGAATGTATAATACTGCTTTGGTAAGGGGAAATTATGTTTAAAAGACTCGGAATTGCGCTTATCTGTTCCTTTAGTTTTTTATTTTGGAGCTGCGGCAGTACTCCCAAAAAAGAGGCAAGCCTACAGCAGCTTATACGCGAAGGCAGATATGAAGAAGCAAAAGAACGTTTTACTTCTAAATACGACATCAATGAAATAGATGAAGACGGAAATACTCCGCTGCACATTGCTGCGGCAACTAATAACGACGATATTGTTTTATTTCTGCTTGTAAAGGGCGCGGATCCGAATCTAAAAAATTACCAAAGTCAAACCCCGCTTCATCTGGCAGTTTTAAGCGGTTCAACGGAATCTGCAAGACACCTTGTTTCATTCGGAGCAAATCTTTTTGCGCGTGATGCTGACAGCGTAACTCCGATGGAGGCAGGATTTGCCCGCGATCCTGTGTATTACGATATTTTTATAACGACTAAAACCGGTGAATTGCGGGATGCGGACACAGGACGCACAATCGTTCATTATTTTGCAGAAACTCGTAACGAAAAAGCAATTCAAAGCTGTGTGCGTAAAGGAATTCCCATTTCCGTAAAAGATAATGACGGAAAAACGCCGCTTGATACGGCATTTGATACGATAAAAGGCGGAACGGCGGAAATTGCCGCTTTGCTTATTTTAAGCGGAGCTGAACCCGTAAGCGGCGCATACGAGTATTTCCAAACCGCCGTTACAAACAGGAATTTGAACTACAGGTTCGACGACGGACAAACTCCGCTGCATATAGCCGCAATACAAGGGCACAACGAAATCGTACGCTATCTTTTGGATAACAACGCGTTCACAAACGTTCAAGACAGCTCGGGCTCTTCTCCTTTACATGAGGCGGTGCGTTACGGAAGAATCGAAATCGCGAAAATGCTGCTTGATTCGGGGGCTGACGTAAACGCGAAAGACAATATAGGTAAAACTCCCGTACTTTTGGTTTTGCCGGAAAACAAACGTGCAGAAATATATTCTCTTCTTACTTCGTACAAAGCGGATGTTCTGCTTAAAGATATGTACGGCGATACGGTTCTTCATACTGCAACGTTGACGGAAGTTTCTTCGGATATACTTGAAATGCTTGTTTCTTCAGGCGCGGATATAAATGCACGCAATAAAGACGGAGTTACTCCTCTTGCCTTGTCGATAGAAAATAACGTCCATTCTCATGTAAAATTTTATGCGGAAAAAGGCGCAGATATAAATTCAAAAGATACTCACGGCAGAAGTCCCTTAATAATGGCTCTTGAATCCAATGATACGACTCTTGAAACAATTCTTTCAAAGAAGAATATCGACAGTCATGATTCTGAAGGAAATACTCCGCTGATTGTTGCGATTTTAAGTGATGCAAAATTACAGAAAATTCAATATATACTCAGTCTGACCGATGACGTAAATGCTCGCAATTCGGAAGGCAATACGGCTCTTTACCTTGCAGTAATTAAAAACAGACAGAAATTAGGTGAATTGTTGCTTGCAAAAGACGCGGACATATTTGCCGCAAACAACAAAAGCCGCTCTCCGTTAAGTCTTGCCCTGCATTCCGATTCTTCCGTTATTGACTGGCTTATAACTTCGCGCACAATAAAAGCAACCGACGGCAGCGGAAATTCCGCTTTGCATTATGCGGCGGAATGGAGCTTGAAAAACGCAATTCATATGTTGATTGCAAAAGGTGCATCTCCTGATGCGAAAAACGCAAACGGAGAAACGCCTATGTTCAATGCGGCTAAAAACGATAATGCAGAGATAATCGAACAGCTTTACAAAAACGGCTGCAAAGTCAACGTCCGCGATAATTTAGGAAGCACTCCTCTGCACACCGCAATAAGGTGGATGAATAAGAATTCCGCAGAAAAATTGATAATGCTCGGTGCGGATATAAATGCGCAGAATGTATCCGGTAAGTCTCCGCTTGCAGAAGCCGTTCTTGCAGGTAAAACTGATCTTGCAAAGCTGCTTTTGGATAACGGCGCGAACGTAAACACGAGCGACACTTCCGGACGCACTATTCTTATGGATGCGATTGTCGGAAAGAATATAAATACGATAAAACTGCTTCTTGCATACAACGCAAATCCGCAAATTCAAGAGATTAACGGACGGAACGCATATCATGAAGCGGCACTTTCCGGTTCTATTGAAATAATCGATGTTATACGGAATGCAGGCGGAAATCCGCTTTCAAGGGATAAAAACGGGAATACTCCGTTCTCCCTTGCGCTTAAAGACAGTGATGCGGTGATGCAGGCGGTTTTAGGAACGGATAAAAAGATTTCGGACAGCGACGGTAATACGCCGATTCACATAATCGTAAGCGGCAAAGGTTCTATTGCAATGCTTTCAAAACTTGTTCATTCCGGCTATCCGTTTGATACGCGAAATGCTGACGGATATACGCCGCTTACAATAGCAGTTGAATCGAATTCTGCTGCAGAAGCAAAACTATTGCTTGAAAGCGGCGCAAATCCGTTCATTATGATTGATAAGAAAGGAAAGAATGCTGCGTCAATCGCACTTGAAAAGAAGAATATGGCGATTCTTGCAAGTATTGTAAAAAATGCCGGAAAAACTTCCGATATTCAGGGAAATACGATTCTTCACTATGCGGCAAGAACGGCGGATGCAGAAACAATTAAAAAGCTTTTGTCTTACGGACTCGATACAAACGTAAAAAATATTTCCGGTGAAACGCCGCACATGATAGCAATCCGCTGGAAACACGCCGATTCCGCAGAACTTTTGATTCCCAAACCGATGGATGCGGTAAAATGAGCGAGATATAGACTTTCCATATTTTAAGCAAGAACGGGTTGAAAAATTCGACTTAATCAACAACCTTGCGGTTATATGCGCGGGTTGTTGATTGCGCCTCCATAAGAATGCGGCTGCGGTTTCAAGACCAATAATTGAAAGATTTAAAAAATTATGTTTCAAAAAAAGTATAAGACATTCTGCAGACGACGCTGTACAGCCGACAACAAGGATAATGATTTCTCCTGTAAACGATTTTGGAGTTTTTTCAAAATTCAAAAAATTATTTGAAGCGTTAAATATTTTTGTTATAAGTTTCCTTTTGAACACTACTTATTTCATTTTCAGAAAGTTTGTCACGAAGAAAAGAATAGTAGGGCTTTCCTTGAATAAAATGATTTTTTCTCTTATTTACTTTAGTAATGTCAGCGGGTTCATTGTTTTTCCGAATTTGAAAACGGTAAAATGCAGATGAGGTCCCGTACTCATGCCGGTATTTCCGACTTTTCCGATTTTCGTTGAGGTGTCTACATAGCGTCCTCTGGTTACGAGTGTCGCGCTTAAATGACCGTACAAGGTTTTATACCCTGAATGATGTGTTACGATTATGTAATTGCCGTATATGCTGTTGTAACCGACCGTCGTTACCGTCCCGCTGAGCGCTGCATAAACGCTTGTACCGCTGGGGGCTGCCATATCAATGCCGCTGTGAAAAGAGCGTTTTCCCGTAAACGGAGAACTTCTCCAGCCGTAATATGAAGACAAATAATAGCGCGCATGGAGAGGTTTGTGGAATAAATCTCCGTTGATTTCCTGCCGTGTTACCCAGTCAAGTTGAGCGTCCGGTATAAAAATATTTTCACCGGCATTAAGAACCGTATCTTGTTTGTAAGAATTTATGCGTGCGCATTTTTCCACGCTTACTTCATATTTTTCCGCTATTGAATTAAGCGTTTCTCCGTCCTTTCTTACAGTGTATAGAATTCCCGGCATTGAAGGAATTTTTAAATATTGTCCGATTTGCAAGAGCCTTGATTGGTGAATATTGTTAACGCTTATTATAGTATCTTGAGTTATGTTAAAACTGTCTGCGATTAAACCTATCATATCGCCTTGCTTAACACGGTATGTGTAATAGCATAATTCCAATCCTGCACCGTTTTTTTCCGTGTCCAAAACTTCAGCAGCTGCATCAAGTTCTGCCGTATCGTCCGCATTGTTGACGGTTTTGGTTTTATCAGCATTTAAAAGCATTGCTTTATCAAAAGTTGTTTCGTTGAACTCCGGAACACCTGATGTTTCAAGTCCGCCTATACTTTTTCTTATTTTCAATATTTTTAATACCGAAAGACCTCCCCATGCAACAACGGCACCGAAACAAAATGCACCGAGCGAAGATGTGATTATTCTGCGTATTTTAGTTCCAAAAAATATATTGTAAAAATTTACTCTTTTCATAATTTTACTTGGTTTTTTATAAGGTTTAAAATTATTCATGCATTCTACTCCTTATTTGCGAAAAATGCCAATAAGATATGTCTCAAAAGATTCCGTTCTGCAGGCTTTAGGTTTGAATCCTTTTGCGGTTGTAAAAATTTCTTTCATTTTACGTAATATTTTTTGTTGATCGCCGTTTTGAAATATTTTGACTGCAAAATTGCCGCCTTGTTTCAGCATTGTTTCAGCGTACCAAATTGCCATTTCAACCAACTGTTCGGATCTGGCAGTATCTACTGTTCTGTTGCCTGTTGTAAGAGGAGCTGCGTCGCATACAATAAAATCATAAGGTCCAAGCTCTTTTATTTTATTTCTGATTTCCGCATCATTTAAATCACCTTGAATAAAAGTAAGATTTTCACCTTTTACGTTTTTTGCAAGAGGATTTAAATCACATGAAATAACTTTTCCGTTTTCATTTATATTTCTCAACAGGAATACAGTCCAACTTCCCGGTGCCGCTCCAAGATCGAGTACGTTGTAATTTTTTTTTAATAAATTGAATTTTTCATCTATTTCTTTGAGCTTATAGACTGAACGTGCAGGATAACCTTCAGAGAATGCTTTTTTTGTCCAAAAATCGGGCTTTTCATAGCTGTTTGAGGGCATGATATTTCAATTTTCGGTATTTGTAGTATTTTTCTTGAATCTGCGTTATATTTACCGCCGATGGAATCACCTTTTTCGCCCTATCTGAAAAATATAGAACGCGCTTTGGAAGCATCTCTCCCTGCGGATTTGAATAATTTATGGAAGAAAAACTCTTTTTCAATTCTTCCGGAGGCGGTAACTGAAGCTCATATTGAAAATCTTGCGCTTCCATGTCGCACTCTTATTGATTTTGGGGGAAAACGCTGGCGTCCCTTGCTTATGATTTTATGCGCGAATCTTTCGCGTGAATTTTCAAGGCAGCAGGACAGCCGCAAAAATCTTTCGGAAGAGCAGATATATTCTCTGACACCGCTCGTGGAATTTGTACATACTGCAAGTCTTATTCACGACGATATAGAAGATTCCGCACAGATGCGGCGAGGGAAACCTGCTGCACATATAGTCTACGGACTTGATACTGCGCTTAACGCCGGTTCATGGCTTTATTTTGAAGCATCCGTCTGCATAGATTCTCTTAAAGCCGCCTCAGATTTTAAGGCGGAGCTTTATTCTTTATATACATCTGAACTGCGCAGATTGCATCTGGGGCAGGCAATGGATATTTACTGGCATAGGAATCCGGATGTTTTTCCGTCGGAAGAAGAATACTCCGCTATGGTGCGCTGCAAAACGGGAACTCTTGCTTCTCTTGCTGCGAAATTAGGCATTCTTGCAGGAGGTGCGTCTTTAGATAAAGTTCAGGGGGCAGGGGAGATTGCTTCAAAAATCGGGGAAGGCTTTCAAATCCTTGACGATGTTTTAAATCTTACAACCGGAAATCCGGGAAAAAAGCGCGGAGACGATATTGTTGAAGGTAAAAAAAGTCTTCCCGTCATATTACACATAAAATCAAAACCGGAAGATTCTTCAAAAATCTCTCAGTATATGAAACTAGCTTTTAAAGAAGGTATAAATTCTTCTGCTGTGGAAGACTGTATTTCGCTCTTGGAAAACAGCGGAGCAATTCAAACTGCAAAAAAATCCGCATTCAAGCTGATTAGGGAAAACAGTCTTGCTTTGTCGGAACTTTTTGGAAATTGCAAAAAAAGCTGCGGTGAAGAAATCCGTCTGCTTTTTGATGATATGATTTCTTCCTGCGGGATAAAATAGTTTTGGAGTTAAAATGACAGAAGTTGCGGAAAAACTGAACAATCAAGCGATTATACTTGCAGAACGTGGAGCTTATGACGATGCTATTGCCTGTCTTAACCGCGCAGTTACGCTTGAGCAGGATAATTATCTTTTGTGGTTCAATTTGGGCGTAACATACCGTGATGCAGGTAAACTTTCCGAAGCAAAACTTGCTCTTGATAAAGCTGTGGAAATAAATCCGGAAGATGAAGATACTCTCGATTCACTTGCTGTTTTGTGCTTTTTAATGGATGAATTTGCGGACGCTCTGCTTTATTGCGCGGACGGTCTTGAGCTCAATCCGAATAATCCTAAATTTTGGAACACAACAGGAGTTGTTTATTTTAACTGCCGGCAATACAACGATGCGTGCTACGCTTTTGAGCAGGCGGTCATGTTAAATCCATATTATTATGATGCAATGTTTAATCTCCGCGATACTTATGAAAAACTCGGCAATGTCAACGGATATAAAGAATGCCGCAGAAAGCTTAAAGAAATGAAAAAACTTGGACACTCATGATAAATTCTGTTTAAATGCCGCCGCACGTAGAGCGTTCGGATATTATTTAAAGTCTTTAGGGGGAAATTATGAAAAAAATATATAGCGCGGCAAAAATAGCTTATGACAGTATAAAAGCATCACCGTATGAAAATCTTTTAGGTTTTTTCGCTTTGCTTTTTCCAATCGGTTGTACGACTGCGGCATTGTATCTTTCACCCTTTGCTGCCGGAGCATTCAAGTGTGAATTGAGTGCAAATTTTAAGTTTGTTTTTATGCTGTTGATTTTTATTTTATCATCCGCGCTCGTCTTTATAATTTCTCGCAAAATTAGGATTCCTGCGAAAAGATAAAACGACCGTCCGTAGATTTTTATACTTATTGCCTTGAAAATTTAAACTACAGTTCAAGTCTGTCGATCATGTTTAAATATTTTTTTATAGATTTTATTCCGTCTTTTGCAGGATCAAAATGTCTGTCGATTTTTAAAACGTCTTCCCATATTTTTACAGCTTTATCAAAATCACGCTCTGCATAATATGAAAGCCCTTCCGCATACATTTCTTCAATCTGCCGCCGTTTTACAGCTCTTCCTTTGTCGCCGAGTTTCAGTTTTGCCGAAAAACTTAGATGATTTACGGGATTTATCGAAGATGTAAGGTCGAAAGTATAGTTTACGTTCATGCGAATTTTAAAAAGTTCGAATTCGCTGCCGAAACTTATTCTCGGATTCCCGCCTTTTAGTCTGAATCCTGCAAGAACGGACATAAAATTCGTAATTTTTATTTCAGTTCCGCCGCCTGCAGAAAATACCTGCCTTTCCGTAATATTGAACAGATTCAGTGGCTGCATGAAGTCAAAAGAAAACAGAAGTTGATTTATCGGTTTATAAGAAATTCCTATTCCGGCATTTGTAGGAAGCGGATCATCGGCTTTTATTTCTTTTGTAAAACCGGTAAAGGCGGCTCCGATATTGGAGATACTTAGTCCTATATATAGATTTCCATCGCCGGAATCATAAAACTTTGCCGCATTGAACCGGAGCATTATCCCGACATCGCCCATAATTGCGAGGGCTGATTGACTAAGACCTGAGCCGCTTAGAATTGCTCCGGTATCATCGTCAGCATAATCAGGAACAGCGCGCCATGCCGTTTTTAAGTTTCCACCTATTGCAAGACCCTTAAACGTATAGCCTGCAAAAAAATTATATGCGGCGTTCAAGGTCAGCGCGCTTTCGGAATAATAATTTGAGGAAGCTCTTGCGCCGAATCTGTCGTACTCGGTAAACGGCACGTAAAAACAGCTCAATTTGCCGCCTATTCCAAGATTTCCAAAGCGGGTAGTTGCGGCGAGTGTTTCTTTTGCGGAATCTGCAATCCATGCATTGTGAAAAAGAGCGATTTCCGTTTCGCTGAGAATGGATGAAGCGGCAGGATTATAGTCGATAAAACTTATATCATCTGCAAGACCGATATATGCTGCACCTAAACTTTCCGCTCGTCCGCCGGACGGTATCAAAAGGGAACGGAAAGATGTAGTTCCTTCATTTGCTCCTGCCGTTTTAAAAAAAGCGTCTGCAAGTCCGCTTCCTGCCTTTGTGTAATCAAGCGCATTTACCGCTCTGCAAAAGCCGAAAATTATGAGAAAAATAATTTTGCGATGCATGATTGTTTTGTTCATGTATTTACTGCGCCTAA
The DNA here is from genome assembly GCA_963544675.1 of uncultured Treponema sp. Lineage (GTDB taxonomy): Bacteria > Spirochaetota > Spirochaetia > Treponematales > Treponemataceae > Treponema_D. Next base: position 14,803 of record CAUUGI010000011.1, on the reverse strand, counting down.
ACTAAAATAACATAATTTATATGTTTTCGTAAATCGGGGAACGCTGACGGATTAAAGCCGGTTAATGTAACTCTTTGCCGTAATTGAATTTCGGCTTTTTCTTCTGCAATGTATACCATTTTATGCCGAAAAATATTATAGTAAACCTGTTTGGAAAATTCAGTTTCATAACGGTCGGTATGTATCTGTGCTGTTATGACTGCTTTTACGTGCTTTTTAGGGAAAAAATTGCTGCGCTTTAAGTTGAATAATTTTTGCCGAATCTGTTTGACAGCGAAGTTATTGAACAGATTCGGTATGTGCAGAATATAAGGGGATTCTTGTAGAAATGAAAAAATGCTCAATCATGCTTTTTTTATTTGCAGTAATCTCTTGCGCTTTTCTCTATGGAGCTGATTCTGCCGATACGGATTTTCAAACTTTAGGGCAGATTGATTCCATTATTAAAAGAACGGAGTACGATACTGCGCTTTTTGAACTGAATAAATATTTAAAATCTCATCCTGAACAATTTGACAGAGTTCAGCAGCGAATAAAAAAAATCTTACGCGCACGTAATCTTTATTCCGGCCTTGCAAACCAGTTTTTTGATGTTCTTTATAACGACCCTGACAACAGCGAAAAATTAGGTCTTTTAAGCGAGCAGCTGCTTAGCCTTGAATATGAATCTAAAACTCCGATTCTTAGCCTTCTGAAAGAGCAGAGTGAAATTGCAGCACTGGCGCGCTACAGCTCCATTCAAAACAGAACTTCGGAACTTGTACGGAGAGGTGAATATGCTTCCGCTGCCCGCAGAGCGTATGACGGATTTTTTCTTTACAGAGAAGATTTTAATGCGATGTATGCCGATACCGAAAGGTATCAACGGCTGGAAGATTCTCTTGCCGAAATCAATGAAAATATAACTCAATATGAACTGATTCAAAAACAGCTTGAAGCTGCAAAAAATGCGTATGTTTCTTCTTTGCGTTCGGGAAATATAGCCGGTATTGAAAGTGCCTATAAAAATGCGGAACAAGAATTTGCAAAATTCGCTTCATTGCGGAATAAAATTTGCGATGCAGGACAAAGTTTCGATAAAGAATTCAGTGCGCTTGGAAAAAAATCCGATGTACACGGAATAATGTTTTATTATTATGCAAGAGGCTGCATTTTCGGATGGCGCGAGGGGCACAGTCAAGGCGTTTTGGGTGCCATGGACGGACAATGGAATTCGTATCTTGCCGAAATGAAAGACGGCACCGTAAGAATTACCGCCGATAAATGTTCCGCATTTGGTAAAACCGCTTCTTTAGAAAAATTCGATACAAGTATAGCCGAGTCCAAGCGAACTGTTTTAAGCGATTTGCGCTCAATCAGCAGCGTTGCACAGGGGATAAATTCATTTGACTCCATGCTTACGTCTGTAAAAGGAGGAGGAAACGTTAGACCTGCGGAAAATTATGCTATATCGTTTAAGTATATCGAAGACGGCTCGGACTTTTTAATTTCACTTTTATCCTACAGTGGTGAAGTTTTTGAAAATTTAAATTTTTCCGATGCTTTTGCTTTTCCGCCTTCCGCCGCCGCATCCGAGCAGGACGGAAAAGATATTGCGCTTCCTCTTTTTAAATCATACGAAAAAATGCGCTCATTATTGTCTGCTGCCGAAAGAAATGATTTTAAGAATTCTTCAACGGCTCAAGAATATTCAAAAAAATTATCTCTGCAAAAAAAGGCACAAGCAGAAAAAAAACAGTCGGCTTCCGGTCAGGATTCGCCGCAATTAAATCAAAATCAGCAGGAGCCTCTTTCCGAATCGGGAACTCAGGATTTAAAAGCCGTTGCCGCTAAAGAAATTGAGCAAAAAAATACGGATTATGTAATCGAATGGAAAAATTTTGATAATTCCATACAAAAAAATTATAACGGTTTTATAACATTTGCAGATTCAAGTGCAGCATCTGTTTTATCTAAAATTGCCGATTTTTATTCGTCCTGCGGTCTTGAATACGTAACAGAAGCATCAAACCTTAAAGATGCGGCGGAAAATCTTGTAAACGGAGAAACTTCTGCGGGAGCAAATCAAGATTCTCTTGAAACTGTAAAACGCTATCCAAAGGCGGCTTTAAAAACTTTAGCAGCAATGGACTCATATATTGTGCCGGCGGAAAAAGTACTTTCTTCGTCGCTTAATAAATTAAAAACGCCTTACATAGATAAATATGGCGAGCCTTATTTATCTATAGAAAAATCCGTTCAAACTCTTGGTGAATTAAAAAGCGATGCCGCCGAAATACGAAATAAAGCAAAAACAATGGCGGCATACTCGGATAATGCGAAAACAGACGCTGCGGAAAAATTTGCTGCCGCAAAAAAATCTCTTGCCGGAAAAAATTTTACAAAAGCGCGTGAAAATCTTGCCCGCGCTTCCGCGAAATATCTTGAATCTCTTTTATACAATGAGGATGAAGATTTACGTCGTTCAAGCGATATTGCGTTGAGGGAACTCGGCGAAGAAATCAACAGACAGGAAAATATAATTGTAGTCAGAGATGTGCGTAAGTTAAAAAATCAGGCAAAGGATGAATTTGACCGCGATAATTTTGAAAATGCAGAAAGACTCTTACGGCGCGCGGCAGAGCGTTGGGCTGTTACGAATGTTGATGAAGATGTTGAAATCGTAAACATGAGGGCGATGGTTGAAACTGCGCTTTCAATGAAAGGCGGACGAGCCGTTTTGCCGGGAGACCAGCTTTACACGGAAGTTTCACAGATTTTGAGCATTGCAAATCAATATTATGACCAAGGTGTAAAACTTTCTGCACGAGGAAAAACTGCGGAAGCGAATGCAAAACTTTCCGAAGCAATGCAAAAATTAAAAGAGCTGCGCGATGTTGTCCCTTTGAATCAGGAAGCGAACCTTTTAAATCTTAAAATACAAAAAATAATGAATCCTCAAGAGTTCAGTCAGAACTTTGGAAAAAGAATTGCTGCTGCCAGAGAAAGTTTAAAAAATCCTGAAAAACGCAAAGAAGCATACAGCGAGCTTGAAGATTTATATAAAACCGAACCGAATTATCCGGGTTTTAAAGAGCTTATGTACGACGTAAAAATAGAACTCGGCATACTGAGAAAACCTCCCGATACCGGCGGAATAAAAAAATCCGCAGCTCTTACTGCACAGGCAAGGCAGCTTTTTTCGTCTGCCGGACGCGAGGATAAAACTTCTCTACGCAATGCAATGGCTCTTGCAGACCAGGCGATTCAGTTGAATTCGGCAAATGGAGACGCTATCATACTCAAAGATGAAATTTCTCGAAGGCTTAACGGAACGGCGACTGTAGTAATTTCCGCGCACGACCTTGAACTTTACAACAGAGCTGTTCAGTATCTTAGATCCGATGACGTTATCGGCGCGAAAAATCTTGTTGACGAACTTCTTAAAAATCCCAAGAACAGATATTCATCGCAGATTCTTGAACTTGAAAAACGAATAAACGCGCAGAGATAAAATATGAAACAGAATTATGTATTTACCGGAACAATAAAATTTTTATTCTCATGTGCGGTGATGCTTGCCTTATCAGTATTTCCTGTTTTTTCCCAATTGTATTGGGAAGATGTTTCCGTTCTTACAAAAACTGATTCAAGATTTCCGCGCGTAGTATCAAACGGAAAATCGTCTTACATTATTTGGCAGGAAATCGATTCTAAATCTTCTGAAATATGGCTTTCCTGCAGGACTCAGGATGAAGACGGCTCTTGGCGTGAAAATAAACGTTTTGCAGGACCGCTTGCATATTCAGGGGAAGTGCCGGATATATATTCCGCTGCCGTCTCGGAGTCTGGAACTCTTTCCGTCGTTACTCTTTCCGGAACAAATACGATTTCGTTATTTACTTCTACCGATGAAGCCGGAAGTTTTATAAGGACAGATTTTTCTGAAGAAAAGCGTTCGTTTATTGCTCCTCGTATTTATTGCTCGCGTAAAGGCAAGTTTTATCTTTTCGCATTGCAGAGCCGCCCTGAAAGTGAAGGCGTAATTACAATCAACCGTTTTTATGTATATTTTGCAGTTTCACATGACGGATTAAAATGGTCTGATTTTTCAGAATTTGCACCGGCAGCCGCCTTGCGTAATCCTGTTGCACCGGTATTCTGTTCTTCTCCTTCAGGAGATTTTACGGTATTTCAAGCGCAGCATCAGAGCGGCAGACGTTTTTCTTACCAGATATATTTTTCCGTTTCGGAAAATAACGGCGGCTCGTGGTCTTCTCCCGTATTGCTTACGGATTTCGGCGCATCAGCTGATTTTTCCGAATACGATAATCAACGTCCATTTGCCGCTTCGTTTAACGGAAAAACTTACGTTGCTTGGGAACGCCGCTCGGTATTCTCCGATGAAGATTCGATATGGCTTATGCAGATTGACAAAAACGGTCTTGTACAAGGAAGTCAGGAACCTGTTTCGGAGGGCGGAAATTCAAAAGCGGCGGTTCTTTTTCAATATCGGGATAAATTATCCGCAGTATGGTTTGACGGCAGGACGGGAACGGATACCGTTTATATGGCTCAAAAAGACGGACTTCTATGGGATGAAAAACAGCTGTCAAGCGGCAGACGGTCTTCATCATTTGCATATCCGGTCTTTATCCGTCCTCTGAAAAACGGCGGCGAAAATCTTTTATCTTTTATTTGGCAGGAGACTCCGTCTTCCTCATCAGGAATTCCAAGAATATGTTGGCTTGCGCCGGATAAATCTGCTTCTCCGCCGGTTATTAACGCATTGAATTATAAAAGCGGAGGCAGAACTCGCGACGAAAGCGTAAGCTATAGAATTCTTTTGCCGCAGGATTCTTCCGGTATAACGGGCTTTACGTACAGCTGGTCACAAGATGCACAGACTGAACCTTCGGAAAATATACTGGATATAAAATTTCCTTCGGAAACAAGGTTGAATCTTAAAGCAGATGTGGAGGGACAATGGTATCTGAAAGCGAGGACACTTGACGAAGCCGGAAACTGGTCTAAAAGTGCCTCGTCCGAATTCTACCTTGACCTTACGCCGCCGAATATTCCTTCAGTTATAATAAAAACCGGTCAGGATGCAGCAGGGTTCCTTGATTCAAATACATTTACGATGACGATTGAAGCGTCAGATGAAGACGATGATATTGCCGGATACGTTTATTCTTGGGAAAGAATTGCCGATATTCCGCGCACATTTTCTTCAACTCCGCTTCATCCTTTTAATAAATCAGAAGAAGCATTAAAAAAATTTACAGACAGGCTTCTTTCGCAAAATAAAAATGCAATCACACGAAGGCGGCGTTTGGGGGGGCTTACAGGAGCATCTTCCATTTATAAGAGGAATCTTCCGAATGCGCTTTATGTTTTCTCTGTTTCCGCAGTTGATAAAGCCGGAAATATCGGAGAGCAGGCTCATATTCCGGTTTTGTTGAATAAATACATTTCTCATACATATATAACGGAAGTGCGTAAAAATGAATCTCTATTCGGTGATTTGTCGTTTACGATTTTCGGTTCGGATTTTACTTATGACGGAACCGTAACGCAAATATTTATAGATAAAGACGGCAAAGCACCTTACGATCTTACACTTGAACCCGGTGATTTTAGAATTGTGTCGAATAATGAAATAGGCGGAATAAATATCGGTTCGGATATTGAAACCGGTTCTTATTATGTGGGTGTATATCATTCCGGCAGAGGAAGTTTTATGACCGCCTCTCCCGCTCTTACGAAAGAAACAAACGGAACCGTCAAAATCGAAAGCGGATTTGAATATTCTCCGTCTTGGCAGGTTTTCCAGCGGGACGGAAAATATAAAATTCAAACAGGACTTGTGCTTTTCATTGCCGCTATATTGATTCTTACAGTTGTTACGATGGTATTTGCTGTTTCATTTATTAGAACGGCTCTTGAGATTTATAACGTAAAACATATTGTATACCAGCTTGAAAAAGGAGAACTTATGGATTCTTATGCGGAAAATATTGCAGGTTCAGGCGGACTGAAATCTTTTTCGGGAAGGGGCAGCTTAAAATATCAAATGATAGGATTTACGGTATCGCTTATAATTCTGGTAACGCTGCTCGTTACCGCATTCCTTTCTTTCAGAATGCTTTCCGAGCAGCGTACCAATATGCTTCAAGGATTGGAAAACAGAGCGGACGTTCTATTGTCGAGTATTTCTGCAGGAGTTAAAACGTATCTTCCGGAACAAAATGTTCTTGAGCTTAGCGAACTTCCTCCGCAGTCCGCCTCTATACCCGAAGTTGATTTTGTTTCAATTGCAGGCTATCCGCATTCTGAAAATACCGGAGCGAATAAAAATTCAATTCTTTATGTATGGGCATCAAATGATCCTTCGATAAATGATAAAATTGATACAGACAGTTTGATTCCCGGGTTTTCAAAATTCAATACGGAAAAATCGGTTGAAATAGAAAGCCGGTGTATTGCACTTAATGACGATGTTCGGAATAAAATTTCTTATTTTGATGATCGTCTTGGGCGTTTGGATAACGAATATTCTTCGATGAGATTGAAAAGTACGAATTCTGCTCGGCTTGCCGAAATACGCAAAGAATCGGGCGAAGTCCGTTCCGCAATTACTCAAAAACTTAATGACATTTCCGTAGAGAGTGAAAGTTCAATTCCGGACTTCCACGCTTATCTTACGGATTCGTCTATAAATGTTCACCTGCGCTTATTGCTGAATTTTTTGCCGATGTTCAGGCATAAATTCGGCAGTGAATCAAAATTCTTAATTTACCGTCCGGTTGTATTCCGTTCTGCGAATTCTTCGAATTTTGTTCACGGAATCGTTTTTCTCCAAATTGATATAAGCTCTTTTGCACAGCAGCTTGTCGATATGCAAAAAGCCATTATGGTTACGGCGGGCATTATTTCTCTTGCGGCGATTGCGTTCGGTGTACTCGGTGCGGTGATTCTTGCAAACGTAATTGTCAGCCCGATAAAGAAACTTGAAGCCTTTGTCGGAAAAATTACGTCGGAAAAGCACAAGGAAAAACTTGCAGGCGAAGATAAAAATATTCAAATCAAGCGGAATGACGAAATCGGCAGTTTAGGACTTTCGATGAACCGCTTAAAAGAAGAATTGGCGCGTGCTGCCCGCGAAGAAAATTTGCAGAACGACGGTAAATCCGTTCAAAAAGCCTTTTTGCCGCTCTTAAAACTTGCCGAAGGCGGACAGCAGACGATTGCAAGTTTTGACGACGGAAAACTCAACTGCTTCGGTTATTACGAAGGTGCATCAGCCGTTTCCGGTGACTATTTCGACTATAAAAAACTTGACGAACGCTGGTATGTTCTCATTAAGTGCGATGCGTCAGGGCACGGCGTTCCGGCAGGACTCATTATGACTGTCGTTGCAACTTTGTTCCGCCGCTATTTTGAGCAGTGGACGTTTGCAAAAGACGGAACGCGCTTAAACGTCCTTGTTACGCAGATAAACGACCTTATCGAATCGATTGGGCTTAAAGGTAAGTTTGCGACTATAATCGTCTGCCTTTTGGATTCGAGTAACGGCGATTTGTATATGTGTAATGCGGGGGACAATATTGTCCACATTTATGACTCGGTTGAAAAGCGCATAAAAATCTTAAAACTCTTTGAAACTCCTGCAGCAGGTCCTTTGCCGTCATTTATGGTCGATATGAGGGGCGGTTTTAAGGTTGAAAAAACAAATCTGAAAAAAGGCGACGTGCTTTTGCTTTACACCGACGGAATAGAAGAATCGACGCGTTTTTTCCGCGACGGAGCCTACCGTGTCATACACTGTGCCGAGCGCGGACTGAAAGAGGGCGATGAACACGGAAATCACCTTGTCGGTGCACAAAATGAGCAGCTTGAAGCCGACCGCGTACAGGAAATCCTTGAAAGCGTGTTTAATCGGCGCAAATTCTCGCTCCAAAAATATCACAATCCCGTTCCGACAGAAAATCTGGAATTCGATTTTTCAACCTGCGAAGGAACGATAGAAGAAGCGATTATCGCACTTGTTTCGGTGGAAAAAGTATTCAGAATGTACAAAAGCCCTGCGGCGCAAAATTCCGATACCGTGCGTGTTGATCGCAGAATCGACGCTTTCTTAAAAGATCACTTTAATCTGTATGCCTATTACTGCCGCTACGATGAAGCCGCCGCCTCCGAGTCGAGTGCGGATAAAAACTACATTTTTTACACAAACCTCATGGAAGATGACCAAGCCGACGACCTTACTTTGCTTGCAATTCGACGGGTGTAATTGGGACGGACTGTGAAACGGTATGAGAAAAAAATTGTGTGTTTGAGAGATAATAAGTTATCGAACAGGTCTATTGTATAGTGGTGTTTTTTCGACAGGAAAAACAACTTTAAAAGATAAGATAACAGGCGGCGGCAGTCCGCGCCGTCCGATTACTCAGACGACGGTTTTGATCAGTTGCCAACGGCACATATGGATTACTCTCTACCGCTCCCTGTCTTGAACAATAAGATAACAGTTTTTAAAAACGTTTACAACAAATTGTTTTACTTGCCTCGTTATGATTAAAGCATAAATCCAGTACGGATTTAAGTTCTTCTTGGACGGCAACCGGACTAAAGAGTTTTTTTCACAAATATCAATGCATAAAAAATTATTGCACAGAACATAAGAGCCGTTATTATGTAAATCCATATAGGCAAAGAATCGTCATGAGCGTAATTTTTCGTATTTATGTGCAAAAATGAAGGTTTTCCGAATCCCGTAAAATAATTTTTTAATGCACTTATAATAGCTTTACCGCTTCCATGCAGATTATTACTTTGAACGGGAGATGCTGCATATCCGCAAAAAGGGCAGCCTTTTTCAAAATCTTTTGAATTTCCGGTTTTTCCGCAGCCGGGGCAGCGCACGGAAATAAAAAATTTCCCGCACTTTTTACAAACTTTTGCATTTTCAGGAACTTCCGCGCCGCAATTTTCGCAAAAAAACTTCGCTTTTTTATGTCTCATACATTTCCTGTATTTTGTGTAAAAGCGATTTTCGTGAATTGCCGGAATTATCTTTTTGCTGCGGAATTACGGAATCGACATTAGGAATCTTTGTATTAAAAACGGATATGCTGTCAGCACTTTTATTTTCATCAGGAGCTGCAGAATCTACTGTCGGAATTTTATAATCGACAGTATTTTCCGTATCCGTTTCTTCTTTTGCAGGTTCTGTCTGCGCGGCGGCAATCGAATCAACGGATTGAATTTTATAATCCGACGTTGATTCTTGTTCAGATGTTTTTTGATTCGGAGATATTGAATCAACATCAGGAATTGTATCATTTGATGAAGGCATTGCTTTTTCAGCCGGCAAAGAATCTGTAGGAGCAGTTTCGGAATTATTTATATCTTCACCAGTTACCGAATCCTCATCGGGAATTATTTTTTCCGAAACAAGCGCATCAAGATGTTCCGCTTCGGAAGACGTTTTTTTGATTTCATTGTTATTGTGTACAGCTTCTTTATCGCAGGTTTTATGCGCAACAATATTGTCTACATTCGGAATCATTCCATCGGAATTTATATCGGCATCGGAAGCATTATTGTTTTCGGACATTTTTACTCCAAGCAGGGCTCGCAGTTTTTTTAGTCCGTCTTCACTTTCTTCAAACGAATAAAAACAGCCCGCTACGCCTAATGCTTGTGCTTTTTTATCTTCTTCTAAAGAAAGCGGCTTCGGCGTATACAATATAACTTTGTCGGAACTGCGGGCAATTCCACTGTTTATAAATTGCACCAATGTTTTCCAATGACGCGGATAGTCGCTTACGCTTATGATTGTAAAATTAGGGCTGATTTCTTCTATATTGTCTAAGGCTTTTAATAGCCAGTTGTATATTATTGTGTCGAATCCACAGCCGCATAGAATTTTGTCAAGTTTTTCGATGACGGATTTTTCATCGCAGATAATAAGAGCTTTCATTCCGTCCCCAAATTAGTAACTACATAGTCGTAAATCTGCCAAATTCCTTCACGCTGACGGACTTTATATACATAGCTCTTTTTTTCACGGAAATTAGGATATTTAAACCATTCGGTAACGGTAACCGTTCCTTCAGTTCTTGAATACAAAGTTTTTTCGATTTCAAAACTTTCCGGAACAGCTACGATATCGTTGTCGATTCTTGACTGCATCAAATCCGCTTTATAATTTTTAAGAAGTCTTGCTCGTTCATCTGCCGATACAGCATTGTATTTGCGTTTTGCAACAGCATTGCGCTGTAACATTGCTTCTATATCCATATAAAGGAAATATTGATCCCATAAAGATTTTTGGCGCGCAATAATCGTCCGTTCGACCACTTTGTCGGGTGAAATATCCTCCGGCTTTAAAAGCTCTGCCGTATTATCCGTTACCGGCAGAATTGAAGACGCTGCAGCGGAAGGCGAGGGACGCACTTCAAGGGTGAGCCTGTTTGAATCTAAAGAAATATATTTTGATTTATAAAGCTCCGGATAAAATTTTAAATCCGCGTAATAAACAGCCGGATCCGTAATATCTATGTAATCTTTTAAATTTTCGGTGAAAGAATATTCTTCGCCGTTATCCAACGCAATTTCTCTAAAATAGACTGTGCGGTTCGTAGTCCGCTTTTTTATTAAGTTTTCCGATTGTGGTAAAGTTTGATTTTTTATCGTTATAACATCAAAATCGATACTGAACATTCTGTCGTCAGCAAGTTTAAAGCGTTTTGTTTCCGTCGAATTATTTTTTATGGAAATATGAACCAGTACGGGATTTGAATCTTGGCTTCCGGGATAATACATAGTTCTGTTGTAATATTTTATGGAAACGGATAAGTCGTTATAATCAGCCTTGTCGATAACATCGGAAAATGCCTGTTGTCCAAGACAAAATAAAACCGCTATAATAGAAAAAATTGCTTGTTTCAATGTAATTCTCCAAAATATATGTTGAAAAACCTGCTTTTATTATCGGCTTAAACTATGAATATATTATCATCAAATTCCATACAAAATCTACTGCACGGCTGGAAAGATTTTTCTTCCGCTGTAAAAACAGTTTCCGCGCACAATGCGGAATTTCCTTGCGGAATAACGGGTCTTCACGGCTGCCTTAAAAGTTTTTTTATTTCCGAATACATTATTCAAAAACGTATGCGATGCGCACACGCAGACACAGCGGGCAGTGGCAGCTCGGAACAAAATCAGCCTTATGTATGTGATATCTTTATCGTTGTGCAGAACGAGCGCGATGCGGAAATGCTTAAAACAGATCTTGCAACGATTATTGAAGATGCCGAAGTTTCGATTTTACCCGGCTGGGGAACTCTTCCATATCGTCCCGCAGCGCCCGGAAATAAAATTTTTGGAGAGCGCGCTGATTTTTTATGCCGCCTGCTTTTGACTCAGTCTGAAACGCGCAAAAAAAATCGTCCGCATATTTTTATTGCTGTTCAGCGTGTGCTTCTTACGCCTCTTACGCCGCCGAATTTCTTACGTCCGTTTATATTTGCTTTACAAAAAGGGCAAGCAATCGATACGCAGGAAGTGTCTGCCAAACTCGTAAAAAGTTGTTATGTGCGCGTTCCAAAGGTGAGCGCACGCGGCGAATTCAGTCTCCGCGGCGAAGTGCTCGACATATTTTTGCCTGCCGGAGAAGATGCCGTCCGTATCGTATTTGATTTTGACAAAATCGAAGAAATTAAAACGTTCGATATTGAAACGCAGACAACGACCGGAACTATGGATTCTGTTTTAATCTCTCCGATGAAAGAAGTTTTGTGGAATACAGAGCTTGTTTCCGTTCTTGAAGAAAGGCTGAAAAACGGAGCCGCAGCGGATAACGTCAGCGGAGAAGAAAATCCGTCTAATATTCAAATCGAGTATTCGGAGAGTGCGCAAAACTTTAGAGAAAACCTATTGCTTGAACTGGAAGAAACGGGGCAGAGCGAGGGCGAAGAGATTTTTTATCCTGTTTTGTGGGATAAAAAATATTCGGTATTCGATTATATTCCTTCGGATATGCCGGTTTTCTTTTTTGATTACGACAGACTTTGCAATGCGAATGAAAGTTTGAATCGGGAATTGTTCAACAGTTATAAAACTGCGGTGCAGAATATGTGCGTGCCTTTACCGTCAGCCGTGTCGCTTGAATTCGAAAGTCCGGTAAAAAACATAAAAGAGTCTATATTTTTCTATACTATTGATATAAATAATTTTACCCAAACTGAAAAGTCTCATATAAAAATCGCTGCCGAACCTGCGCAAAGTTATTTTGGGAACATAAAATATCTGAAAGAAGAACTTGAAAAGTCGAATGCAAACGGCTGGACTTCCGTGATTTTTGCCGACAATCCGAATCAGGCACTGCGTATTTCTGAAATTTTAAAAGACGTTACGGAAACGAGCGACGGCAAAAAAACAAATATTTCGATTATCGGAAAAGCCGTTTCCGAAGGTTTTGCCGTTCCTGATATCAAACTGCGCATAATTCAGGAAAACGAGATTTTCGGACGGCGGAAATACGTTCCAAAGTCGATACAAAAAGCTAAAAGCACGGCAATCGATACGTTTGTTGACCTTACTCCGGGCGATTATATCGTGCACGTCAATTACGGAATCGGGATTTTTTGCGGAATCGACCGTGTTAAGGCGGGAGGAAACGAGCGCGATTACGTCAAACTTGAATATGCCGACAAAGAATTCGTTTTTGTTCCGATTGAGCAGGTCAACATGGTGCAGCGTTACGTCGGAAATGCCGGAAATGCGCCGCGGCTCGATACGCTCGGTTCAAAAGCGTGGGAAAACCGCAAAAATAAAGTAAAACAGGCGGTCGAAGATCTTGCCGGAAAACTCATCGACTTGTATTCGCGGAGGAAAGCGGCGCACGGTTTTCCCTTTCCAAAAGACACCGAATGGCAGACGATGTTTGAAGCCGCCTTTCCGTATGAGGATACGGACGACCAAATTACCGTTACGGAAGAAATTAAAAAGGACATGGAAAGCGCGTCTCCGATGGACAGGCTTGTCTGCGGAGATGTCGGCTACGGGAAGACTGAAATTGCGATGCGCGCGGCGTTTAAGGCGGTCATGGGAGGGCGGCAAGTCGCGTTTTTGGCACCGACAACGATTCTTGCAGAACAGCATTACGAAACTTGTGTTGAACGATTTAAAAACTTTCCGGTCAGGATTGCACAAATGTCCCGCTTTATCCCGCCAAAAGAACAAAGAGAAACGCTTAAAAAACTTAAAGACGGGCAAATCGACATTTTAATCGGAACGCACAGAATTATTCAAAAAGATGTGGTCTTCAAAAACTTGGGGCTGATGATAATCGATGAGGAACAGCGGTTCGGCGTCAAAGATAAGGAAAAACTTAAAGTTATCCGCAACAATATCGACTCTCTTGCGCTTTCGGCAACGCCCATTCCGCGCACACTCCACATGAGCCTTTTGAAAATCCGCGACATGAGCCTTTTGACGACGCCGCCGAAAAACCGTCAGCCGATAGAAACCGTTGTAGACGGATTTACGGATGAGCGGGTCGCCTCTGCAATCAGAAAGGAAGCGGAACGGGGCGGGCAGATTTTTTATCTTCATAACCGAGTTGAATCGCTTGAAGAAACGCGGATAAAACTTGAGCGTCTTGTGCCGGAAATGTTGATTGAAACGGCGCACGGCAAAATGACCGCCGACGAACTTGACGATATTTTCCGCCGCTTTAAGCTTGGCGGATTTAATGTTCTTGTTTCGACGACGATTATCGAAAACGGAATCGATATTCCGAACGTCAACACGATTATCATCGACCGCGCGGATATGTACGGCGTCTCGCAATTGTACCAGCTTCGTGGGCGCGTCGGACGGAGCGACCGGAAAGCGTATGCGTATCTTTTGTATCCGGAAAATAAAGTTTTAAGCGAAGACGCGATGAAGCGTCTACAGGTCATAAGCGACTTTACCGAGCTTGGAAGCGGCTTTAAAATCGCGATGAAGGACATGGAAATTCGCGGCGCGGGAAATCTTTTGGGGCGCGACCAAGCGGGTAACGTATATTCGGTCGGATTTGATATGTACGTGCGCCTTTTGAACGACGCGGTGAACCGTCTCATCATGCAAGAAGAATACAAAGCGGAAAACGAAGTTCTGCTTGAACTTGAATACACGGGCTTTATTCCCGACTCTTACGTTCACAATCCGCAGACAAAGATGGAAATCTACAAAAAAATCGCCGCTGTCCAGACTCAAGATGAACTTGATGGCGTGTTTATTGAAGTAAGCGACCGTTTCGGACCATTGCCCGATGAAGTGAACAGTCTTATGTCCCTTGCAAGTATACGGATTTTGTGCCGCAGGCTGAACATTTCTTCTATAAAAGAAAAAGCGAGCGTTGCCGCCGTGTCGTTTGAAAAAGTTTCGGATATTTCTATAGATAAAGTGCTGCGCCTTATAAAAGAATCCTCCGGCAGCGTAAAGCTGGATTCCGCAAAGCCGAACGGCATATTCTTAAACACGGGCAATATCACCTTAAAAGAAAAAAGCGAGTTTATACGCGAAAAGCTTGAACGGATTGTATAAAAATTCGCCGGTCAGGATAGAGTTTATTTTATTCGTGCGGAGGGTTAATACCCCGACGCTCTGCGTCGTAACAAAGGGTATTAAAGCCGAGTGCAATCACCTTATGAGAACAACATACCCCGATGCTTGCGTCGGGGGTGTTGATTATGCTTCGAGGTGTATAAATATATGAAACGGAAAATCCTTTTCGATGTGCTTTTAATATTATTTCTTTCGA
>CAUUGI010000010.1:0-38176 GCA_963544675.1 uncultured Treponema sp. | reverse complement strand
ACGCGCGGTTTTAGACGCGCTTAACGCTGCCGAATCAAAAAATTGATGCTGTGTTGGACAAAATTTATTCGTGCGGACGGTTTAATACCCGGATGCTCCGCGTCGGGGTTGTTGATTGCGCTATGCCGCTTTTATACGTTTTTACCTTGCCTTGACTAAACAACTGCATACCGTAAAATAAGCAGGCATGAGTAAGTATATTTTGGTAACCAGCGGAGTGTGTTCAAGTCTTGGAAAGGGAGTTGCATCGGCGGCATTAGGCAGTTTAATCGAAGGCAGCGGATTGACCGTATCCATGATGAAGTGTGATCCCTACATCAACATAGACGCGGGGAACATCAGTCCGTATCAACACGGCGAAGTATATGTTACGGAAGACGGTGCTGAAACTGATCTTGATTTAGGAAATTTTTCGCGCTTTACAAGCATAAATATTACGAGCGACAACTGCATTACCATAGGAAAAGTATACGAACGCGTTATTCAAAACGAGAGAGCAGGGCGATACAACGGACGAACTGTACAAGTTATTCCGCACATAACCGATGAAATCAAACGTAGAATTTTATATATAGGTTCAAAAACGGGAGCGGATGTAGTCATTGTTGAAATAGGCGGAACCGTAGGCGATATTGAATCGATTCCGTTTTTGGAAGCTGCGCGTCAGCTCATTCACGAACTTGCATCGGAAGATATTTGTTCCGTTCATCTTACGCTTATGCCTGTTATAACCGGAGGTGAACTGAAATCCAAGCCGACTCAGCATTCGGTCAAGCAGCTGCAGGAAGCTGGAATTCAGCCTGATGTCCTTTTGTGCCGATGCGAAAAGAAAATCGATGCACCGATGCGGAAAAAACTTGCACTTTTTTGTAATGTTCCATCTGATGCTGTTTTTACTTCCGAAGATGTCGAAAAAACTATTTATGAGCTTCCTGTTCTTTTTCACAAACAGGGAATAGATGCACACATATTGAAAAAACTTGCGCTTAAAGTTGAAAATACATCCGTGCGTCAGTGGTCTTCTTTTCTGTCTAAACTGAATAATCCCGCCTGCAAGGTTACAGTCGCAATGGTCGGTAAAAAAGATTATCTTGACGAATGTTTTAAGTCAGTAAAGGAGTCGCTTTTTCATGCTGCCGTAACGTCTTTCGGTGCGGAGCTTGTCATAAAAAAAATCGATGCGGAAACGCTGGAAGAATCTGAAAATCCAAAAAGTTATTTTGAAGGAATCGACGGTATAGTTATTCCCGGAAACTACGGACAGCGCGGATTTTTGGGGCTGTTGTATGCCGTTCGCCTTGCACGCGAAAACAATATTCCTTATCTCGGAATCGATTTGGGGATGCAGCTTATGGCGATTGAGACTGCGCGGACACTTTTAGATTGGAAAGACGCCGACAGCACGGAATTTATTCAAACGTCGGGACACGCGCTCATCAGTCTTCCTGAAGAGCAGGGAGGCTTAAACGCAGGCGGACTTATGCAGCTGGGCGCAGGCACAATAAATATTGCAAAGGGAAGCAGACTGCATTCGGCGTACAAAAAGATGAGTGTTGTAGAGCGGCACCGCAACAAATATACGTTTGATCGCCGATATGTTGCGGATATTGAAGAAAAGGGACTGGCGATGACGGCGGTTTCCGAAATGGATATGCGTGCCGAAGCCTTTGAGTGGACATCATGTAAGTGGGGTGTCGGTGTTCAATTCCACCCTGAATTTACGTCGCGTCCTGCAAAACCTCATCCGCTGTTTACCGCTTTTATCGGCGCGTGTTTGGACAGCTCAAAACAGCAGCGTTAATTATTTTCAATGAAAAAAACATATAAATTCTTGCCGATTTTTTTGTTCGCCCTTTGCGGCTGTTCTCTTAAATACGGAACTCCTTCTTATGACGAGCAGAATGTGCCTGAGTTTTCTTTTGATGATGTAAAATTCAACCGCTTTGAAGACGGGAATATTTCTATGTCTCTTGAAGCTGCCGGAATCGAACAATATAAAGACGGAAAAACGACTTGCGCCAAAGACATAGATTTTAAATTGATTGACGAAGAAGGAAAAATCTCTACTGAAGGCTCCTGTTCTCTCGTTTATGCCGACAGCGAGGCGGAAAAATACATTCTCTACGATAATATAGAATTACACACCGTAAAAGACGATATTACAGTCAGTGCCGACACAATAAAATGGAACGGAAAGTCGGAACAGCTTACGAGCGGCAGGAACGATACCGTAACGATAAAAAAAGGAAATACGATGATGACAGGAAGCGGATTTTCCGCAAGCGGTGTAAGCCGGACTTTCGCGTTTACCGGTGTTGTTACAGGTGAAGCGTATACAGATGACGGTGTCGGTATTGCATCTGAAAATGAACTTGCAAAAGGTGAAAGTGTTTCAGAGCCGCCGGCTCAAATCGAATCTTCCGGCGAGGAAAACGCGCAATGAGACGTAAGATATTTTTGCCTTTCAGAAACTGCGTTTGTGCATTCAGCCTTGTTTTGTGCGCCGCTTCGTTATGTGCAGAAAAGATTTCGTTTTCCGCAGGCAGCATGAAAGGTATTGTCGGCGATAAATCCGACACAACGGAATTGAGCGGCGGTGCTTATGTCCTTACCGAATCGATGGAAATTTCTGCCGATTCGATAAAGATGAGCGGCAAAGATTTTCGATTTATCGAAGCAGCCGGTACGGTAAAAGGCAAAAATTCCGAAGCAGAGTTGGAATTCGAGTGCGGCTCGCTCAAATACGACCGCGAAACGAAAATTGCCGAACTTTTTGATTCGGTGAGTCTTACGGACGTGAAAAACAATGTTACTGCGACCGCGCAGATGATTGAATATAATCAGACTTCCGATATTGCCGTCATGCAGATGGAAATCGAACTGAAACAAAAAGATAATGTATGCAAGGGCGCGTATGCAGTCTATCGCAAAAAAGATCAAATGCTTGAATTAAGCGGAAACGCGCAGATAAAGCAGGGGGACGATTCTTTCCGCGCCCAAGAGATAACGCTGAACTTGGATTCTCAGGAGATAACGCTTGACGGCCGCGTAAAAGGTTCAATCGTTGATGAACGCAAAACTGAACAGCAGGACGAAGATACGGAAAGTGTAGACGGTGCTGTAAAAGATGTTCCCGAAGAGGCTGCAGAAATTAAAAGCGGCATAGGTGAACAAAACGGAATGAAGGATGAAAAATCTGACGCCGCAAAAGAAATTTCTGCAACAAATGATGATGCTTTAAAAGCGGATAATGGAATAAACGCCGACACGGATAAACAAAGCGGCGAAAAAGAAATATCGTCCGCAGTCTCTGAAAAAACTGCCGATGCGGAAACATCTTCATCGGAAAACCGAAAATCGTCAAAATCGAAGCGGGGGAAAAAATAATATGCCGGATGAAAATGATGTTCCATACGATGTAAATATATCCGCCTCCAAAGAACAAACTGCGGCAAATTCAGAAGCTGCAATGCCGGAGTTTCGGACAAACTCAAGCGCGGAAGAATGTTCCGGACTTCAAGAAAAATCTGAAAATATCCATACTTTGCGTGTTTCAAGCCTTTATAAAAGTTTCGGGCATAAAAAAGTTGTTCAAGGAATCGATTTTGTCATGCACAGCGGCGAAGTGCTCGGGCTTCTCGGACCTAACGGCGCGGGCAAAACTACAACATTCTACATGATTGTAGGCTTTCATCGCCCGACTGTAGGAGAGATTTTTCTTGATGAAAACTGTATTACCGCGTTGCCGATGTATAAACGCGCCCGGCTCGGTATTTCATATCTTCCGCAGGAGCCGTCTGTATTTAAAAAGCTTACTGTTGAAGAAAATATCTGGTCGATTCTTGAAACGCGCAAAGATTTAACTAAAGCCGAAAAACTTGCTCATCTTGAGGAATTGATAGAAGAATTTGCAATCGCCAGAATTCGAAAACAACCTGCGTTTACTCTTTCAGGCGGCGAGCGCAGACGTACGGAAATTGCTCGATCGCTTGCAATTGAGCCGAAATTCCTGCTTTTGGATGAGCCTTTTGCCGGTATCGACCCGATTGCCGTTGCGGATATTAAAGCGATGATTGGGCTGCTTTCAAAGCGTGGAATAGGCATTCTTATCACCGACCACAACGTGCGCGATACGCTTGAAATTACTACGCGCGCCATAATCGTAAGCTCAGGGCAGATTATGATTCAAGGCTCGCGTGAAGAAATTTTAGCTTCTCCTCTTGCCCGCGAAGTTTATCTTGGAAAAGATTTTTCGATGTAATTTAGGAATAACAAATGACTTATTTTTTTGAAACGTACGGCTGCCAGATGAATACGGCAGAAAGCGCATCTGTGGAACAGCTTTTTCTTGCAAGGGGCTGGACTAAAGCAGAAAGCGCACAAACTGCCGACATTGCAATAATCAATACTTGTTCCGTAAGAGAGACTGCGGAAAATCGCGTATTCGGAAGACTTGGCTGGTATGCGGGACTAAAAGCTCTGCGCGCGTGCGAGCCTAATGCAAAAAGCAAGAGCCTTGAAGAAGCTGCAGAATATGTCAAAGACGGTGCAAAACCTCTTACGCTTGTTGTTATGGGTTGTATGGCGGAACGCCTGCTCGACACTCTTAAAAAAGATTATCCGCATATAGATTATGTCGTAGGAACTTATGCAAAACACAAATTCGGAGAGATTATTGAAGCCGTGCAGGATAAAAAAGAAGCGTTCCCCATTGACGATACCGACAATTATAAATTTGCGCCGCTCTCTTATGAACAAGGCTCTTTTACAACTTATGTCCCGATTATGCACGGCTGTGATAATTTTTGCACTTACTGTATTGTACCTCATGTACGCGGCAGAGAATGTTCACGCCCTCCGGAAGAAATTATAAAAGAAATAGATACACTTTCGTCCTACGGCGTAAAAGAAATTACTTTGCTCGGGCAAAACGTTAATTCTTATATGGGACAGGATGAAAACGGAGTCAAGCTGAATTTTGCTTCTCTCCTGCAGAAAATTGCCGACCGTCTGCGGGAAAAAAAATCTTCGATAGGCTGGGTGCGTTTTATGTCGAGCCATCCCAAAGATTTGTCTTCCGAAGTTATATCCGTTATTGCAAAAGAAGAAGCTTTATGCCGCCACATACATCTTCCGGTTCAGCATGGTTCCAACGATGTGCTGAAGCGTATGAACCGCAGATACACAGTGGAACAATATATTTCACTTGTTGAACGCATACGCAAAGAAATTCCCGACGTATCGCTTACAACGGATATAATGCTGGGATTTCCGGGTGAAACGGACAAAGATTTTGAACAAACTGTAGAGCTTATGAAACTCATAAGATACGAAACCGCATTTATGTACTATTACAATCCTCGTGAAGGCACTCCTGCCGCAAAGATGAGCAATCAGATTCCTGTCGAAATAAAAAAGGAGCGGCTGCAAAAGATAATCGATATGCAGCTTAAAATCACCGGAGAAGAAATGAGTAAACGCACAGGACGTACAGTAAAAGTTCTTACAGAAAGCGTGAGCCGCGACAATCCGAATGAGTTATTAGGCAAAACGGAACAAGACGAACGCATAGCTTTTGCCGCTCCGAAAAATCTGATAGGAAAATTCTGCAATGTTCATATCGACAGTTTGTCTGGAAATACATTTCGCGGAACTTTGAGCGATAAATAATTAAGGTCGAATGCGGAGTTTGGAAAAACTTCAACATTCGACCTAAATCAATATACAGGTTTACTTATTTTAGCGTTTCAGATTGACGGCAGTACTCAGCATATTGTCGGAAGTTTGGATCGCCTTGCTGTTGAATTCGTATGCGCGTTGGGCGACAATCATCCGTACCATTTCGTTGACGACGGAAACATTCGACATTTCAAGAAACTTATGGCGGATTTCGCCCATACCTTCAAAGCCCGGACGACTGCCGATTGCTCTGCCGCTGGCATTCGTTTCTTTGTAAAGATTATCGCCGTCTGCAGAAAGCCCGACTGCATTCGGAAAACGGAACATTTCAATCTGTCCTACATCAACAGGTTCATTTCCGCCGTTTACTTTTACGGAAACTCTGCCGTCCTGCGTGATTGCAAGCGTTGAAACGTTGTATCCTTCCGGTAAAATGATTTCCGGCTGAAGGCGCAAACCTTCGGAATTTACGAACTGTCCGTTCGAATCCACTTTGAATGAGCCGTCGCGCGTGTACGCGTAGCTTCCGTCAAACTTTTGAACGCGAAAAAATCCCTCACCGACAATAGCAACATCGGTATCAACGCCGGTGCTTTGCAGCGAGCCCTGCTTCATAATGCGCTGTGTCGCTGCAAGTTTTACGCCCGCTCCCTGCTGAATGCCGACCGGCGTTACCGTGTCTTCCGTTGCAGGAGTGCCGGCAAGTTTTACATCTTGATAAATTAAATCTTCAAATTCAACGCGTTGCTGCTTAAAACCTGTCGTGTTTACGTTTGACAAGTTGTTTGAAATCGTATCCATATTGTATTGCTGACCGTTCATGCCGGTTGCGGCTGTCCATAAACTTCTTACCATAATTGCACCTCTTTAAAATCCTCTCAAATCTTCTTTGCAGCAGTAGAATACCGAAAAATCTTTCCGCCGCGTCTTAAATTCTATTTGAATACCGCAGTCTTAGACCACAAGGTTCCCATCATCGAATCTTCGCTGGAAATCGTTTTTTGATTTGCTTCGTAGGCGCGGTTGACTTCAATCATACGCACCATTTCGTTGACGACGTTGACGTTGGAAGTTTCTATATAGCCCTGTAAAAAACGCGGACGTTCTTTGCCTTCTGCAATATGTGCAGGTCCTGAAATATCAGTTTCCTTGTAGAGGTTTTGCCCTGTTTTTTTAAGATAGCGTTCGTTGTCAAAACGCACTGTTTTAAATCTGTCAATAACGTCGTTTGTATCGGCGGCGTAGATGATTCCGTCCTCATTCACTTTGAATTTATCGTTTTCAACACGGATATAGCCGTTTTCACCGAGAACGGGATAACCTTCTTTTGTTTCAAGAATTCCTTCTTTTCCGATCAAAAAGTTTCCGTCGCGCGTATAACGCTCGCCCTGAGGGGTCATAACGGCAAAAAAACCTTTTCCTCCGAATGCAAAATCGGTGTTCGTGCTTGTCGCGCGGAAAGAACCTTGCGTAAAGTCCGTGTAATTTTCATTCGTCTCAACGCCCAGTCCTATCTTTCCGATTACCGGAGCGGCATCTGCAGAACCGAACGGAGTTTCGTATACGCCGTCGGCATTTGTCCGTCTTAAAAGCAGCTCGGGAAAAGACTTGCTAACGGTAATGTCGCGTTTGTAGCCTGCCGTATCAACATTTGCAAGATTGTTCGCTATCGTATCGAGCCTGTTTTGCTGCGCGTTCATTCCGCTTGCACCCGTGTACCAGCCTCTAATCATCTTTCACCATCCTTTGCCGCCGTAAAGCAGCGTGTCTTCATTAGTATGATTATCGGAAAATAAAAAATGCGGTTTAGCTTTTGTTTCAGTCCGTTCTTAAAGCAAGTTTAGCGGGTCGATATCGCATTCGATGTATACGCTGCGGTTGTGCGTGTATTCGTTCAAAAGTTTTGAGGCGGCATTGCGGATTACGCGTATGTCGCGGCTTTTTAAAATTATGTGATAGCGGAAGTTTTGCGAGATTTTTAGAATTGGGCATTCTGCGGGACCTATGACGCTGCCTTTTGCTCCCGGTATTGACGCAAGAATCTTTGCCGCATCTAAAGCACAGGCTTCCGCATCTTTTTGTTTTGCCGCGCGGAATACAAGCCGCACAAGCCGCGAATAAGGCGGAAAGTCAAGCAAACGTCGCTGAGTAAGCTCATAGTCATAGAATTCCGACGTTTTTCCTTCGCAGGCAAACTTTACGGCTTCGCGGTCGGGCGCGTATGTCTGCACGATAACTTTTCCGTCCGGAAAATAGCGTCCGGCCCTGCCTGCGACCTGCGTTATGAGCGAAAAAGCGCGTTCCGCCGCGCGGAAGTCCGGTAAATGAAGCGCAGTGTCCGCCAATATAACGCCGACGAGTTTGAGGCGCGGGAAATTTAAGCCTTTGGCGACCATTTGAGTGCCGAGCATGATGTCGTAGTCTCCGTTTTTGAAGGCGGAAAGTTTTTCCTGTAAATCCGCGCTGTTTTTTATATTGTCCGCATCGATTCTGACTATGCGTGCGTTCGGGAATTTTGCGCGGGTTTCGGCTTCGATAAATTCCGTTCCGAAGCCGGAATAGCCCACGTTGAGCGAGCCGCATTTTGGGCAGGATGAAGGAGCTTCCGCTGTCCAGCCGCAGTAATGACAGCGCAGGCGATTTTCGCTTTTGTGGTAGGTCATAGGGACTGAACAGTTGCGGCATATCATTTCAAAGCCGCAGGATGAACAGCGGAAAAAATGCGTAAAACCGCGTCTGTTCAAAAAGAATATTACTTGCCGCTTTTCCGAAAGCGCGAGGCGAGTTTCTTCTGCAAGAGTTTCAGAAATGCAGCTTGAATCCGCAGTTTTTGAAAGGTCTACGGTTTGAATTTTAGGCATTGCGCCGCCTGAAAGTCGTTCAGTCAATGTGTGGCGGATAAGAGTTCCCTGTTCCATCAAATGCCAAGCTTCAACGGAAGGCGTTGCGCTTCCCATCACAAGCGGAATGCCCAAGCTTGCGGCACGGAACATGGCGGTCTGTCGCGCGTGATAACGAGGTGTGTTTCCGGATTTGTAAGAAGAATCGTGCTCTTCGTCGATTATAATCAGTCCCAAATCCGGTACCGGCGCAAACACCGCACTCCGCGCTCCGATGACAATCCGCGCTTCTTTGTGGAGAATTTTTTTCCATTCGGCAAGACGTTTTCCTGTAGTCAATCCCGAATGTAAAACAGCCGCCGCATCTCCAAATCGTTTTACAACGGAATCGATAACCTGTTTGGTAAGACCTATTTCCGGCACTAAATAAATAACGCCTTTGCCTTCCCGCAAAACCTTATCCGCTGCATGGAGAAAAACTTCCGTTTTGCCCGTACCCGTCGCGCCGTAAAGATAATGGTACTGCGCGGACAAGTTTTTTTCAGGCGTTACAATGCTTTTTGCCGCCTCAAGCTGTTCGGAAGAAAGACAGATTTGTGCGCCGCTTTCAAAATCCGCTTCAAACGGAAAACCGATTCCCGCCGTTTCGCGCCTGCCGGACGGAGCCATTGCAAATAAGGCTTCTCCGAGCGAGCACAGATAATATTGCGAAATCCAGACGGCGGTTTTCATCAGTTCCGGCGGCAAAAGCGGCTCTTCGTCCAAAATCCGCATGACCGGGCGTATTTTTTCTTTATAAGATTCGCATTTTTCCGGCAGAAAATCATAAATCTCCGTGATAAAGCCCGACGTTTTCCGGTTGCCGAATCGTATTTCCGCCCGCATTCCTTTTTCGATTTTCGTTTCGTCTGAAAGTCCGTCAGTTGAATACGTAAACGGCTGATTGAGCGGAATATTCAGCGCGATGTCGAGGTATTTCACTGGGAGCGTCCGGTTAATCGGTGAAAGCGCGCGGCATAGTCGGGTGCAAGAGTTAAAAGGCGGCTTTTGAAAAGTTTTAAATCTTCCCAAGCCGGACGCTTTAAGTCTTCGTTTCGCAGCAGCGCACTTGGATGATAAGTTACAAGCACGGGAATATTTTTGTATTCGTAAAAACTGTTTCTAAGCCGCCCGAGAGAGCTGTCGGTATTAAGCAGATTGTGAGAAGCGATGCGTCCCATTGCAAGAATCATTTTTGGCTGCAATGCGTCGATTTGCGAGTCAAGGAAAGCTCTGCAAGCTGCGCATTCATCTGGCTCTGGGTCGCGGTTTTTTGGCGGGCGGCACTTTACGATATTTGCGATAAAGCAATTCGCATTTCTGTCAAGCTCTATTGCATTCAGCATTTTGTCGAGCAGCTGTCCTGCGCGCCCTACAAACGGCAAGCCCTGTCGATCTTCTTCTTCGCCCGGTCCCTCGCCGATTATCAACACATCCGGATTTTCTACGCCCATGCCCGGAACGACATTTGTGCACGTGGAAAAAAGTTTGCATGAAGTGCAGGAATGTATTTTTTGCGCGATTGCGTCAATCGAATCGTATATGGAAGTCAAATTTTTAGTTTCCGAAAGATTTTGTTCATTCCGTGTTTGTTTCCGAGCCTCAATATCATCTGTCAATTCGAGTTTTTGTGCGAATCGAGCGGTTGTAAATCCGTATAAATTGCCTGAAACCGAGAGGAACATATCAAATAAAAGTTGTTTTTCCTGACCTGTCATTCGAGCGAGAATATCACATAACTTGTAATTCACGCAAGAAATAAGTATAATTTCGAAGAAATTTCGGAATGACTATTTTTATATGTTGAAAAGAATTCGCTTATCAGTCCTTTTTATTGTTTTTTCTCTTCCATTGTTTGCACAAATAAGCGTAAATCCGCAAAATGAATTTTATTCCGATGCTGCAAGCTGGTATCTGAAAGGATATGTTGATTTCCTGCCTCAAGTAAAACCTTATCCTGCTGCCGTAATAAAAGAAATTCTTGAAAATACTGCCGAGCGCGGAGATGCTTCCGATATACAAAAAGCTCAAGCATATCTTGAGCGTTATTTTAATAAAGTGCATATCGGAATCAGCGGACGCTCTGATATAAAACTTAAAAATGTTGAAGAAGGCGGAACGGATGCACCGCGCGGTTATAAAGTCGGTGCGCTCGGCTATGGGAGGCTTTTTGCCGCAGGTGATAATATCTTTTCGGATTTGATTTCACTTGGATATGATGCAGGTTTTGTTGCGGCAAATAATAATTATTCGCAAAACGAAATTCTTCCCGTATTCGAAAATGATGCAGCAAGGAATTTTATAAAAAATTATTCAATAGGCATAAAAAATGCGGATTTTTTATTCGATATTCATGCTTCCGCATCAGTCGGAAATAAAAAAATCTACGGTTCTTTCGGATTTAATAAACTAGGCTACGGCCTTTATCCTGATGGTGATATAATTTTAAATCCTGCATCTTACCAAATATTAAACGGTTCCTTTCATTATAACGGAGGAATATTTAGATATTCGCAGATTTTTGCTCTACCGGCGGCGCGCTCATACGCAAATAAAAACGATTACAGCGCGCTCAAATTTATGTCCTTTCACTCGTTTGAAGCACGACTTTTTTCGCAAAAATTGAATCTTTCATTTTATGAATCCGTTGTATGGGGCAAAAATTTTTCACCTTCTTATTTAATTCCCGCACCTTGGTTTATAATTGCGAATGTTGCGGGATTTAACGAAAATGTTATTTCCGGAATCGCTTTGGAATGGAAAATGCTGCCGTGTATCGCAGTTACTGCAAGTGCTGCGTTCGACGATTTAAAACTTAAGCAATTTTTCAAATTAAAAATGAATAATGCGGCAGTGCGTACTGCGTATAAAACCGGTTTTGTATATTCACCGTACAATTCTGCCGTATCTATTATAAGTCTTGATTATACTCTGGTAACTCCTTATACCTACACAAGTTACAATAGGTTCGACGATACATACAATTTTATGGATTATACGAATTTCGGTATGGGGATAGGAACTAAGCTGCCGCCTAATTCGGATAAAGTGTCATTTAATATGCATTTTAAGCCGTTTAACAGCATGAAAGTTTCCGTTGAAACGGCTTTTGCGCGTCATGCAAATCCCTACGAAGATTTCAGCGATGATGAAGTTTTGCAGATAAAAGATGAACTTTATAAAGTGTCTACCGGCGGCAATATTATGTCCGACTCAAGAGGAGCCGATACGGCATTGGATTTTACGGGATTTTTAAAGCAGGAGCATATAATGTATATTACGCAGGCTGCTTTCGGAATATCTTATGAATTCATAAAACGCGGTGCGCATTCTGTCGAATTATCAGGGAAATATACTTTTGAATACATAAAAAAAGACGGTGTAATGGACGATATGTATACGAACATTTCCGATTTGGCTTCGGTTGCTGCTGCCCGCAAGGCTTGGGTTAATAATCTTCACGATTCATATAATCATTATTTCAACTGCGGAATAAAAATAATGTTTTAGCGGTATTGAACTATGGCAAAGCGAAAATTCCTTTTTTTATATTTGAATACGGGAGCGGGACATATTTCCGCTGCAAAAGTTCTTGCCGAAGCGATGAGTGCTCAAAATCCCGATACGGAAATTAAAATGCTCAACGGTTTTCCAAAGCATAAGGCGGGGCATTTGCTTTTTGAAAAAGGCTATAATTACGCCTGTAACTACGTGCACGGTGCTTTCCCGCTCATTTACGACCTTGCAATGAACCGCTGGGCGCAGG
Organism: uncultured Treponema sp.; assembly: GCA_963544675.1. Lineage (GTDB taxonomy): Bacteria > Spirochaetota > Spirochaetia > Treponematales > Treponemataceae > Treponema_D. The sequence continues at coordinate 25,852 of CAUUGI010000010.1, read as the reverse complement.
ATTTGGTTCGCAGGATTCTTGCTCCGGAAGTCAGGCGGTATCTGCGTAAAATGATTTTGCGTGAAAAACCGACAGATATAGTTTCGTTCCATTTTGCGGTCTCTCCGTTTATTCGTGAAGTGTGCGAAAATATTCCTTGGAAAATCAATGTAACAGTCATTGTAACCGATCCGTTTACCGTTCCGCATTCGTGGTTTTTTTATCCCGATATGAAATATATGGTCTATTCAAACGAAGCGAAAGAATCTGCAATAAAAGAATGCGGCGTTCCTGCAGAAAATATTACGGTAATTCCGTTTTTGATGAACGAAAAATACCGTCTGCCGTTTTCAAAGGACGAAATTGCAGAACTTCGGAAAAAGCACGGATTTGCACCGGATAAAAAAATCGTTCTTCTTGTCGGGGGCGGCGAGGGGCTGCCGGGAGCAACGGAAATACTAAACGAATGCATTATCCATCGTGCGCGCTTTTCGGTTGCGGTTATCTGCGGACGCGACAATGTAAAGCGGCGCAATTTTAATCTTTTGCGTCTCGCGTATCCAAAACTTGACTTACACGTATTCGGTTTTATCGATTATCTTGACGAGTTGGTAAAAATCTGCGATTGCGCGGTGATTAAAGCGGGACCCGCGACGCTGTTTGAAGTCCTTTCATGCCGGAAGCCCGTTATCGTGTGCAAGTACATTCACAATCAAGAGCTGGGGAATATGCGTTTTGCCGTCAACAATCGCGTCGGCTATTTTATCCGCAGTCCGCGCCGAATTTTTAAAAAAATCAACGAACTTTTAAGCGATACGGATTTCGACGTAAAGATGGCACACCGTTTTGATAATGTTCAAATTGACACGGACGCATCTAAAGTCGCTTCTCTTCTTCTCCAAAAGTAAAACGTTTTATTTCGCGCTTTTCAAACGCTTCTTTTATAAGCTCAGCACATTCAAGCGAATCAAAAATCTCATTCGCCCGCTCTACAGCCCCCCGCAAGACCGGATGCTTCGGACTGAACAGCACGCAGCAGTCCTCATACGGGAGAATGGAAATGCGGAACGTGTCGATGAATTGGGCGGTTTCAACGATTTCTTCTTTGTCCATGCCGACTAAGGGGCGGAGTAACGGAAAATCTGCAAAATGTTCCGTAACCGTCATGTTTTCGATTGTCTGGCTTGCGACCTGACCGAGACTCTCTCCCGTGATAAGGCAGTCTGCGTGAATGCGCTCTGCAAGCATATTCGCAGCTTTTACCATGCAGACGCGCAGCATCAGCGTTGTCCAATCCGCAGGCGCCTTCTCTTTTATGCGCATTTGTACGTCTGTAAACGGAATAATGTTCAAATTTGTGTAAAGTCCATACTTCGAAAGTCGTTTTGCAAGTTCTTCGACTTTTTGCTGCGCTTCGACGGACGTATACGGATAGGAGTGAAAATATATGCAGTCGACTTTCATGCCGCGTCTGAGCATTCTGTAGCCGGCGACAGGGGAATCAAGTCCGCCAGAAAGCAAGAGCAATCCTTTCCCGCTTGAGCCTGCCGGAAGCCCGCGGCAGCCTTTTTTTGCGTCGGAAAAGACGAAGCAGCGTTCACGCACTTCAACAAAAATTTTTACGTCCGGCTTATGAACGTCAACTTTTAGAACGCCTGCGTCAAAAACAGGAGATGCCGCGCGGCAGGCAATTTCATAGGAATTAAGAGGAAAGCCTTTATCGCTCCGCCTCGCTTCGATTTTAAATGTTTTTGCTCCGAGCGCGGCGGCATTTTTCGCTTCTTCGAGCACCGTTTGCCCGATCGATTCGATATTCTTTTCGCACACGCGAGTTTTTGCCCAGCCGGTTATGCCTAAAAGATGGGTGAGAGCCGTTTCCGCTTTGCCTGAGTCCGTCTCTTCACAGTCGATATAAAGCCTGCCTGCCCGAAGACTTACTTTAGCTTCTGTGCCTTGCAAAGCGCGCCGAGTGTTTTGTAAAAGCAGTTTTTCAAATTCGTGAAGATTGGAACCTTTAAGCGACAATTCGCCGATTTTCGCCAGATAAGTAATCATAATCGGCAAATACTAGCAAAAAAACGGATAATTAGTAATAGGTAGTGGATAATTTTGTTTACTGTCCGTTTTTAGTATGCTTGTAATAAAAAATCCTTTGTGGCATTATGTTTTCGGTATGAATCTACGAAAATATTTTTTTACATTCATTTTATTTTTTCCATTAACATTTTATATTTTTTCTCAGGAAGCTTTAAAATCAGCGGAAGAAGAGTATTACGATTTTCTTTCTTTGCAAGGAATTACAAGTCGTCCTTATTTGAATTACAGGACATTAAGCGATTCCGATTGGACTATAATTGAAGAAATCGTGCGGACTGAAAACGAAGACGGTTCCGTTACCGAAAAAACGACTGCGTTGCAGCACGTTTGGCAAAACAATTATTTGGGTAAACGCCGCTTTATCAAAGGCAACAAAAAACTTTCATGGAAAATCTACGGCCCTGATTGGTACAACAGCTTTAATACCGCAGCCCCCTACGGTCAAAACGACGGCGCACTCTGGCAAGGGCGCGGTTACAATACCGGCCTTTCTGCCGGCGCACGGTTTGAAGCCTACGGTCTTGAAGCGACGCTCAAACCGCAGATAAGTTTTTCGCAGAATATGGCGTTTGATATATTGCCGTCAGCCTATGTCAATGAATACGGCTATTTTTGGGGCTATAATTATGCAAATAATAACAGCGGCATTGACGCGCCCCAGCGTTTCGGCGATAAACCGTTTTTTACATTCGATTGGGGCGACACCGAAATCCGCTATACGTGGAAAACGCTTACCGTAGGATTTGGAACGCAGAGTATATGGCTTGGCCCTGCGTATTTAAATCCTGTGCTGCATTCGAACAACGCAGCAAATTACCCCAAACTGGATTTGGGGCTGCGGCTGACTTCTATTCATATTCCGAAAGTCGGATGGTATGTCGGCGATGTTGAAGCGCGGATTTGGACGGGATATTTAAGCGAATCAAAATATTTTGATAATGATTCTTCCAATGACCACAATATGATTCACGGTTTTACCTTTGCGTATGCGGCTCCGCACATCGGATTAACATTATTTGCAAACCGTATCTGCCTTGTCAAATGGAAACCTGAAAATATTAAATATGTTGTTCCACTTGACAATAATACGCATATTGGAGAAAAAAATGCGGGCGAAGATCAAAAAATGTCTTTCGGGTTTGATTGGGTTTATCCGAAAGCGGGAATTGAATTATATGCGGAAGTCGGCATTGATGATTTTCTGCAAGGCGGATTTATCAAAGGGCTTTCACGCTATCCGTTTGACACTCTGGTTTATACCTGCGGCGTAAAGAAAACGGTCAATTTACCTTTTGCGCCGAAGTTAAAAGGAGAAATCATATTTGAGTATTCTGATTTTGAAGAGCCAAGAAATAAAATATCAGCAAAAGCAAAGTACGCATTTAATATGCATCATCAAATTCCGCAAGGACTTACTAATGGAGGGCAGTATATCGGCTCTTATTTAGGAACCGGCGGAAATGCTCAGACGCTAAAACTCATCGTCTACTATCCGAAAGGCGTAAGTTCCTTGAAAATTGCCAGAAGCAACCCCGACAACACTTTTATGTATTGGCGTGTTGCAAATGAAAATCAATGGTATAAGGCGGACATTGAAATTGTCGGCTCATCAACGTATTTTATAACGTCTGCATTGTCAGTTTTCGGCTCGTTCGGCTGGAATTGGAAAATCAATCCGTATTATGATATTAAGCAGGATGTTGAAAATATCCATAATTTTATTTTGCAAACCGGTTTGAAATTCAATATATAGGATGCGCACGTATGCTGTCAAAACAAAATAAAATCGTTTTTCTTTTACCGTGGCGGGACGAAGTGCCGGTCGGCGGGTATAAAGTGGTCTATGAGTATGCAAACCGTTTTTACCGCGATGACTGGAATGTAACGATTTGCTATCCGCACGTACGCGGTACTTTTACGCAGGATGTCAAAAATCCGCTGCGGCACTTGAAACAGAAGATCGGATTTTTTTACCGGAATTTTAGGAAACAATATAGGGCGGGGGAATGGTTTCCGCTGGAAGATGGCATAAAAAAACTCTTTGTTTTTACAATTTCCGATTTTTCTTTGCGGGATTATAAAGACGCAAAAATTATTGCAACTGCCGTAGAAACGGCGATGGAACTGAACGCGGTGCGCTCCGCCCCGAATGCAAATAAATTGTATTTCATTCAAGATTTTGAAGCATGGAATATTTCCGAAGACGCCGTTTATGCGACATACCGTTTTCCGATGACAAAAATAACGATTGCTCCGTGGCTCAAAGAGCGCATTGAATCTACCGGCGAAAAGGCAGAACTCATTCCTAATGGTTTTGACTTTGGCTATTTTAGTCTGTCAACGCCGATCGAAGACCGCTGTCAGTATGAAATTGCCATGCTGTACCATAAAGATGATCGGAAGCGTTGTGAAGATTCGATGAAAGCGCTGGAACTCGTAAAACAGCGTATACCGGAACTGCATGTTACTATGTTCGGCGTTCCCGAGTTGCCAGCTAATTTACCTAATTGGTACACCTATCACCGTCAGCCGTCTAAAACGCTTCATAATTCCATTTATAATAATGCGGCAATTTTTGTTGCTGCAAGCAAGGCGGAAGGATTCGGTTTAACCGTTGGCGAAGCGATGATATGCGGCTGCGCTGTTGCGTGTACGGATAACGGCGGCTTTTCTTGTATGGTAATTCAAAATAAAACTGCCTTACTTTCGCCTGTTTTTGATACCGAAGCATTGGCAAACAACATTCTGCGTCTCATCACCGACAATGAACTCCGCATAAGACTTGCCCATTCGGGAAACGAATATATTAAACAATTCACGTGGAAAAAGGCATTTGAAAGTTTTAAGAATGTTCTTAAGGGCTAGGGATAAAGTATGAAAAAAGGTAAAATAAAGCATGGACGTTTCCGTAATCATCGTAAATTATAACACTTGCGGAATCACAAAAAACTGCCTCAAGTCGGTATTTGAACAGACAACCGGCATTGAATTTGAAGTTATCGTCTCTGACAACGGCTCAAAAGACGGCTCCATAGAGATGATTCGCACAGATTTTCCGCAAGTTATCTTAATAGCAAACAATGCGAATCTCGGCTTTGGGACTGCAAACAACCGTGCGCTTGTCGTAGCAAAAGGAAAATACATTTTTTACTTAAACAGCGACACGCTCTTATTGAATAACGCAGTAAAAATCTTTTTTGATTATTGGGAAAATGCCGCTGAAAAAGAAACTCTCGGCGCGCTCGGAGCAAACCTGCTTGATATGGACGGACATATTATTCATTCGCACGGCGCTTTTCCTCAGATTGATTCCGTTGTGGAGGATACGGCGAGGGCATTGTACGGGACGTATAAAATTACATTGTCCAATGCGATAAAACAAAAGACGCTTTCTCTGTACACTCAAAACCATTTTTCAGAAAAGAAATTAGGCGAAGTTGATTATATAACTGGCGCCGATTTGTTTTTGAAAAACGATGAATATGCCCATTTTGACGAGCGTTATTTTATGTACTGCGAAGAAACGGATTTGCAATACCGGCTTATGCAGCACGAAAAAAAGCGGATTTTAATCGACGGTCCGGAGATAATTCACTTGGATGGAGCATCGTTTAAAAAAGGTAAACCGGATGCGATCCGTTTATTTGCAACATTATCATCAATTTACAACAACCTGTCACGAATTTATTTTTTCCGAAAACACGGTGCAAACCGTTTTAAGATTTTTATTTTGAAAACGGCGCTTTTTTTTATTTGGCTGCATCCGTTCATTTTTCCGACTACCAAACGCTATCTTACAAAATTGCTGAAAACTTAATTTATTCATTCTGACAAATCCCATCTTTTTCACTATAATCTCATAACAAAACATTTTTGGAGTCCAATTTATGGAAAGATTTGAATTGCAGAGAAATTTATTAAAGACGGATTTTAAGATGATGAAATCTATCCAAACTGATGCAAAAAAACATCTGCCTAAACCGGATGCGTTTAAATCCTACGAAAATTCAGAACTTATTGATTTACCGGATTTCAGCGGTTTGGAGACTAAAAGCGTACTTGATGCAATTTCGGGCAGAAAGAGTGTTCGGCTTTATGCACAAAAGGCTTTGACGCTCACGGAACTGTCATATCTTTTGTGGGCGGTTCAGGGCGTTACTGCAAAAGAGTCTAACGGAACTCTAAAACGTACAGTGCCTTCCGCAGGAGCAACTTATACATTCGAAACATATATTTTCGTAAATAATGTTGATGGTCTTTCAAAAGGAATTTACCGCTATATAGTGTCGGAACATAAGCTTGTATGCGTAAAATTGCTTGACGATATAGCCAATACTATGGATGAGATGACTCTTGAGCAGCCTTTTGTTCCGCACTTTGCAAAGAAAGCTTCTGCTTTATTCGTTTGGACGACAATTCCGTACCGCTCCGAGTGGAAATTCGATGTACAGGCGCACAAAAAGATTCTCATAGATGCAGGACACGTTTGCCAAAATCTTTATATTGCAGGAGAATCTGCTGATATAGGCGTCTGTGCAATCGGCATTTACGATCAGGAAATGCTTGATAATCTTTTAGGCGTTGACGGTAATGAAGAATTTTCAATCTATCTTGCTGCGGTCGGAAAAAAGAGTTAAATAACATTTTCGGTGCTTACATGAAATCATTTTTAAAAATATTTAAAATTCTTACTCCCAAGCAAATGCGGATGTGCAGCGTTCTGATTTGCTTTATGTTTATCGGAGCCGCTTTTGAAGCCGTAGGGATCGGCGCGCTGTATCCGTTAATCAGTATTATCGGGCGCAGCGATTGGCTTGAAGCCCACAAAAACATTGCGAATGTGGTTTCTCGCATAGGTATAAAAACTCATCCGCAATTCATTGTTTTTTGCGCGTTTTTGCTCATTGCTTTCTATTTTATTAAAAATCTGACCGTAATTATCCAAACGAAACTGCATTTGCGATTTTCGCTGAACAATCAAAAGGACTACACGGAGCGGCTTTATTCGTATTACCTCAAAAAACCGTATCTTTATCACGTCAATATAAATTCTTCGATTTTGCAGCGCAACATAATGAGCGGCGGACGTATCGTATTTGCCGATATGCTCGTTTCCGTGCTTTCGGTTATAACGGAGTTAATAACGGTTTTTATCATTTGGCTCATGCTGCTGGTGATGGACTGGGTGATTGCGCTTGCCTCTCTCGGTGTTATTGCGCCGCTTATCATGCTGATTTTAAAATATTTCCGTAAGCGCATTACAAAACAGGGCGAAATTCAAAATGCGTGTACTGCCGAATATACAAAATGGCTTTTGCAGGGCTTGGGTTCGATAAAAGAAACTAAAGTCATGCAAAAAGAAAATTATTTTTGCAAAATGTTTACAGCATCCTACTCGCGCTACTCCGATGCGACGCGGGAATTTATGTTTATCGACAAAATGCCGCGCGTGCTTGTTGAACTTACCGGAGTCGGCGGAATTCTTTTGCTCGTCATCGTAAAAATTTTAATGGGTGTCGAGCCGCAGACGATTGTACCGTCGCTCGGTGTGCTGGGGCTTGCGGCGGTGCGCCTTATGCCGAGCCTCAACAGAATCATCAGTCTCTTCAACACGATAAAATTCAATATGCCGCTGTTCAATGAGATTTATAACGATTTGCTTGCAATAAAGGAAGAAAAAGACAAGGACGAGCAAAAACTAATCTGTATTTCGACTGAAAAAATGCCGTTCAATACGGAAATTGAAGTTAACAAATTGGGATTTTCGTACCCGAACACGGATAAAGACGTTTTTTCCGATATTTCGTTTACAATTCCTAAGGGAAGTTTTCTCGGAATTGTCGGTGCCTCAGGGGCGGGGAAAACCACATTCGTAGATATTTTGCTCGGTCTGTTGCCGCCGAAAAACGGTTCCATCTGCGTTGACGGAAAAAATATCTACGATGATATTTCATCTTGGCTTTGCAACATCGCCTACGTTCCGCAGACGATTTATTTGATTGACGGTTCAATCCGCGAAAATATTGCTCTAGGCATTCCTGCTGATGAAGTTTCCGAAGAACGCATTAAAGCGGCTCTAAAAATGGCTGAGCTTTCCGATTTTGTTGAAACGCTGCCTGCAAAAGCAGATACTCGGGTAGGCGAGCGCGGGGCTCTGCTTTCCGGCGGTCAAAAACAGCGTATCGGTATTGCGCGTGCGCTTTATTCCAATCCTTCCGTATTGGTTTTTGATGAAGCGACGAGCGCACTCGACAACGAAACGGAAAAAAGCATTACCTCCACAATTCTTAAACTCAAAGGTGAAATAACAATCATCTCAATTGCGCACCGCCTTTCCACGCTTGAAGACTGCGACTTCAAAATCAAAATCGAAAACGGTCAGGCATTAAAAGTGTAGGGTAATTATGAAAAATTTGAACAAGCTATTTCTTTCAATATTTTTGCTTCTTTTTTGCTGTCTGCCGATTTTTGCGGCGGATGTATTCGACGCTGTTTCACCTCTTGCGGCAGCTGCAGAACCTGCAAAAAACAGATACGTTCTTGTTATAAATTCCTACGATTGGGGACCGGTTGCAGATACTGTCATTATGAATACCGGAAAAAGTTTTACAGCGGATAAAATTAAAGCAAAGGATTTTGAGGTTACGAGAATTTTTGCGCCGGAAGAGCAGGCTAAAATCGGTTTAGGCTTTTCCAAAGGCGAGAGAGATGTCGTTGACGCGTATATTTCCGATTCAAAAGGCAATCGAATTGAAGGTGAAAGCAATTTTATTACGCTGAAACTTTCTGTTATACCGGAAGATGCGTCGGGAAATCCTTTCATAAAGACAATTTTCTATACCGGCACACTTTACGGTCTTAAAATTGAAAACGATGAGCTTGATTTTACGATAAAAAAGCGAACTGCCGCAGTATGTGCTGAAGCAGCTCAATTTATGCTTTCCGAATTCAGTTCCGGCGATATTGATTTACGTTACGCATTTTGGACGCCTGAAAGAGGCGGTCAGAATAATAAAATACCGTTGATTGTGTGGTTTCACGGCGTTGCGGAAGGCGGCGGAAATCCGTATATTCCGCTTTTAGGCACGCGTGCTGTGAATCTTGCCGGAAAGAAAATTCAGTCGCATTTTGCAAACGGAGCTGCAGTTCTTGTTCCTCAAGCATCAAGCGCATGGCTTGAATCGGTCAGCAAAGATGCAGGTGGAAACCGCCTTTGGGTTCCGGTTGATATTGAAGGGAATCTTGGAAAGATATTAAAACCTTTTATAAAAAGTGCGAATTTTTTATTTAATACCGATTTAAAAGCACAAAATAAAGATAAAAAGCCTGCCGCAAGCGTTTCGTACTACAGTGCAGCGGTAAAAGAACTTATTGATGACTTTATTGCAGAACATCCGTATATCGACACTGATAGGATTTACGTCGGAGGATGTTCTGCCGGCGGATACATGACATTAAATATGCTTTTGCAATATCCGCATTTTTTTGCCGCAGCATTTCCGGTCTGCGAGGCTTATCCTGACAGCAAACTTACGGATTTTCAGTTGAATGAACTTGCAAAAATTCCGCTGTGGTTTACACGAGCGCGCAGCGATACGTCAATTAAAATGGAAAAACACGACGGCGCGACGGTTCCGCGCATAAAAGCTCTGAATCCGACAGATTTGCATTATGTCGTTTACGATGATGTTCATGATTTAAGCGGAAATTATAAAGATAAAAAAGGTAATGCCTATGTTTTTGACGGTCATTCGTCGTGGATTTACGTCTTAAATGATGATGTTGAAGACGGCGGCTTAAAACTTTTTGATTGGCTTTCGTCCCGGCGACTGTAAAAATAGTTTGCGGCAAGTTTACTCTAAGCAAACTTGCCGCGCACGGAAAATCCTTTACGTCATTTCAAAAAGCGTTTTCACCGTTCGCCTTTAGCGTTCACAAATTACCCGCACAATTTTTTTCTTTCCGGCACGGAGAATAAATTCCCCTGAATCATCGGCATCTTTTAGTGTCAAAACTGCTTTTACATCTGTAACGGCGGCAGAATTAATATATGCACCGCCCTGTTGAATAAGTCTTCGGATTTCACTTTTGGAACCGCCGATTTTTGCCGCATCGAACAAATCTATAACGCCGATACCGTTTTCAATTAACGCTCGTTCGATTTTTACGGTCGGCATCTGAGATTTATCTCCGTCGCCGCCGAATGCAGCTTTTGCACCGGATAAAGCCTTTTCCGCTTCGTCCTTTCCGTGAATGACAAGCGTTACCTCATAAGCGAGACGTTCTTTTGCTGCATTTATATTACCTGAACATATCGAATCGATTTCAGCAAGCGGCAGGAAAGTAAACAGTTTAAAAAAGCGTTCTACATCAGCATCCGTGCAGTTTCTCCAATATTGGAAAAAGTCGTACGGACTTGTGATGGAAGTATCAAGGAAGATTGCACCTTTTTCCGTTTTGCCCATTTTCTTTCCGTCGGAAGTCATAATGAGCGGGAATGTAAGCCCGAATACTTCGTGTTCCGCATTTAGTTCCGCCGTTCCGCCTAATTTTCGCCTGATTAAATCTACACCTGCCGTGATGTTTCCCCACTGATCATCCCCGCCGATTTGCAGCGACGCTCCGTATTTTGTATGCAGATTTAAATAATCGAATGCTTGAAGAAGCTGATAATTAAATTCAATAAACGAAAGTCCTTTTTCAAGGCGTTGTTTGTACGCTTCAAATGTGAGCATTTTATTTACGCTGAAGCATGAACCTATTTCGCGCAAAAAATCGATATAATTCAAATCGGAAAGCCAATCTTTGTTGTTGACGGTAATTATATTTTTTCCGTCGAAATGCAAAAATCCGTCAAGCTGTTTTTTTATAGATTCAAAATTTGAATCTATCTGCTCATAAGAGATGATTTTACGCATTTCGGTTTTGCCGCTCGGGTCTCCGATACGTGCAGTTCCTCCCCCAATAAGCGCAATTCCGCGGTGTCCTGCCTCATAGAGGTGTTTGAATGCAAAATACGGAACCATGTGTCCGATATGCAGACTTGAACCGGTCGGATCGCAGCCCTCATAAAAAGTTACTGCGCCTTCATCCATCTTTTTTGAAAGCGCGTCAATGTTTGTGCACTGTGATAAAAATCCTCTGTCTTTAAGATTCTGCAATGTTTCGTTCATAATTTTGAATCCTCACCTGTTTTAAAATACTTTACTGCATCGCGGACAAGATTATCCGAACCTTTTTTCATAATAAGTGCTTTGCCGTTTTTAATTACGACGTTCAAATCTTTAACGCCGCACAGAGCGACCGGAATATCGGAATAGACAAAGCAATTTTCACTTCCGATATTGGCAGCATTTTCCGTTCCTGTTGAATGCCGTGCAAACGAATCCCAGCTTCCAACATCATCCCACGTAAAAGACGCAGCCACCATGTACGAGTGTTCCGTCTTTTCTGCAAGAGCAACGTCTACAGCAATCGCCGGTGTTTTTTCATACGCCGCATCCATTTCTTTCCATGAAGTTACCGCATTTATGCCGCCGATTTTGCCCAATTCAGGCATAGACGCTTTTTCAAGCGGCGCAAAAGCGTCTGCGATTTCCGGAGTGCATTTTGCAAGCTCTGTAATAAAAAAATCTGCGGTAAACGCAAACATTCCGCTGTTCCAGCTGCAGTTGCCGGCGGCAAGATATTTTTGCGCCGTATGCTCATCGGGTTTTTCAGTAAAAGATTTGATTTTAAATGTATCGCAGTATTCCGGTCTCAGTTCCGTCTGTATATAACCGTAGCCGGTCGCAGGTTCTGTAGGTTTTATGCCGAATGTAACAAGATTTCCGTCCGCTGCCGCCGTAAATGCTTTTTCCGCATCGCCGACAAAATTTTCTATAGGTTCGATTATATGGTCGCTTGTAAGCACGATTATCGAGTGTTTTGTTTCCGGAACTGATAAATTTAAGAGGCGGCAGCAGAGAATGATTGGAGCCGTCGTATGTTTTGCAGAAGGTTCTGCAATTATAAGAATATCATCGGTGATTTTTTTTGCTTTTTCTCCGCCTAAATTTTTTGCAAGAGATAAGCATTGCGCGGCAATTTCAGTTTCAAGTCCTTTGCGCGACGCTATTATTATTTTTCCCGTTACATCAAGTGCAAGGGCGCGTAAAATTGCATTCTGCAAGAATGAAATTCCGCCGTTTATCGAAAGAAATTGTTTCGGAAAATCGGGGCGGGATGCAGGCCAAAGCCTCTCCCCGAATCCACCTGCAAGAATTACAACGTCGGTAAACATAAAAACTCCGGGTAATAGCAAAAATCTATATGTGTCGTATTATATAGATAAAAATATGGAGTTTCAATTCGCCGCATTAAATGAATCCGCCAGAATCTTCGGTTTCGGAATAGGTCTAATTACAATATTTTATGTAGGTTTCTAAAAATCTTATTGAGTGCCGCCGCTGTTTTTTGATAATGTAGCGCATGAAGTTTTCTTTAAATAAACTGTTATTATATATTCTTGCTTTTATCGCAGCGGTTATAGCCGTTACTACGCTGATTGCCCTTGCACATGGAAAGAAGCCTTCTCGTATGCGGCAGCTAAATCCCGAATATACAAATAAGGCGGAAAAAACGACTTTTTCAGCCTATTCCGGCTTCGGGAGACTTAGAGCCGTTACTCTCCCTGAAAAAGATTCTCCGCCTGCTTCTATAATTTTTACTCCGTGGTTTTCCTGTCAAAAAGAAGATTCCGCATTTTATGAAGAACTTGCACAAAAAAGCATGATTCTAAAAAACCTTATGATTAAATATTTCGATTCACATACAATAAACGAATTAAAAGCACTTGGAGAAGAGCGTGTAAAACAGGAACTTACGGCTCTTATCAATTCAGAGCTTGTAATGGATAAAATCACCGCCATATACTTTTCGGAATACATCTTTTTAGAATAGTTGTGCCGAAAAATTCATCAGCATAATTTATAAAATTCATTTTATCTCATTCAATTATAATTTTACGGTGCTTTTATTTTCGTTTGTGAATATTATATGTTTGTATTTTTAGTAAAAATTTATAATTGCTGTCAAATATTCAGTATTTATAAATAAAAGGCACGTAATATAGTGATAAATAGTACCATACGTCAATAAATATTAACGAATTTCGAATTTTTTTTCTTGCGATATGAATTATCCGATATATAATATCCTTAGAATTATTATCTGCAAAAGCAGTGGAGGTTACAATGAAAAGAAAATATTTATTTTCTTTAGTTGCAGCAGTTGCTTCAATATTCATGATAGCATCTTGCAGCAATTCGTTTTCTACCATTTCTGACGGCGCAGACGGTGGAATAAAATCAATTCCTCGTGCGTTGGATGAAGCGTATCTTGGTGAGCAGGGTTATATGGGCGGTGCCGTTCTTTATAATCCTTCTAATCCTAATAAGGGACATCTTGCAAAAGATGCCGTAGTTGCTTTCCGCTTGGGAAAAGTTGAAGAAAAAATTATCGACGGAAAATCCGTTTTTGTCGATATCGAAAGCAAAGAAGCACTTGGTTACATTACTGTAAAAGATATAAACAAGGAAAAAATATCTTTTGCGTATGTTATAAAAGATGTAAAAGCCGGAGAATGCACTCTTAAAGTTGGAGAAAGCGCGGATCTTGACGGTGACGGTATTAATGATGTTGCTTATGTTCTTCCTGAAACTGAAAGACCGGCTTTTAAAGGTGCTGTTTATCTTAAATTTTTAAGTTCGCGCGAAACAAAAAATACTACTATGTTCGCAGTTCTTAAAGAACAGTATGCAGGAGAAACATATCCTTCCGGACTTATCGGTATCAACGAAACCGGAAACTTCCTTTATACAAAATATACTGATAATGCCGCTTCCGCCAGAGCCGCCATTACAGGTGCCGCAGCAAATGACTTTGTTCTTGATATAGAAAAAGGCTGCTATGTTAAGCTTGATGCCGCACCGGCAAGTAATCGTGCTCTTACCGACGAAGATCTTAATAAATCTCATGAAGCCGTTATCGAAGAAGCTCTTCAGCTTGCAGAGTTTAAAGCGAAGCAGGATAAAGCTGCCGTCCGCAGAGCACTTGCAAAAGAAGTCGTTCATATTGCAAAAAGCAACAAAGAATTCACCGATGAAAAAGCCAGAATTATCAAAGAATTCAGAGAATATACAAATCTTGTAAAGCTTGCTCCTGTTAAGGATTATGTTGATAAAATCAACGAATACAGCAATGTAAAGATTGACGCGGAGATGGGACTTTTCGGAAAATTCGTACTTACATGGAATCATGTTGAATGCGATCTTATGTCCGGTGCATACCTTGACGGAAGATTCGATCTTACTTTGAAGAAGTCATTTGAAGAAAATTTGGCAAAATACGAGAAAGAACTTGAATATAAAACTCAGTTCAGCATCGGTCCTGTTCCGATTAAGCTTGAATGCCCGATAAAATTGAGCGTTCCCCTCAAAGCAAAGATAAGTGTTGATTCCGCGGATATGGTGGCTAAATTTACCGGATTGTACGGAGCCGGCGTAGATATCGATTCGTATATGCATTGGAATAAGATATTTACAAAGGACTTTATAAACGCTTCTGCAGATCTTTATGCGGTTTCAGACGGAGTATTCTTCCTCGGTGTTGAAAACGATGATCTTGAAGCGGCTTCTAAAAAAGGTCTTGAACTTTCTCTTACGGTAGAGCCTGAAGTTTGTGTAAAACCGAACATAAATATCGTTGCTGTAGAAGCCGGATTTATCTGCGACTATAAACTGGTTGCAGGTCTTTCTGCGGATGCGTACGCAAACTACGAACTTACAGGAAAAGCTTTCTTAAATCACGCAGGAAAAATCGATATTACCGGCGGAATCAAGCTCGGACCGCTTGAAAAGAAAGGCGTAAAGAATCTTTATGAGTTCAATAAACCTATCGTGCAGGAAAAATATACTGTTTCGATGAGGGATGTTGTAAAGAATCTCTACTAACGGTTCAAAATCGGTACAGTGATTTTTGTATAAAAATCACTGTACCGATTTAGTCTTTACGCACGGGTTACTAAATCCGTGCGCTTATTTTGAATGAATTTTTAAGGATTTTTTTACTTTATGAAATTACGTCTTTCCGCTTTATCCGTTATTTTTATTTTCTTTACCCTATTTAAGGCAGCGGCTTTTCCTTCTCCGGTTTTGTTTACAGGTATACAAGGAACTTTCGCCTTTCCGATTATGATGATTGAAAAAAACTCCGAGTCTTTTTTAATCAGTAATTCGGGCGGAGGAATAGATGCGGAATTCGGAGTTCAATTTGGAAAACTTCAAGGGACGGTTGAAATGTCGTATGCCGGCTCAAGAAGCAAAAAACATCTTATGAAGTCTTTTGATACCGTTTCATTCGGCACCTGCATATTTTATGAATTGGATAAAGACCTTATTCCGTTTTTTCCGAAATTTCTTGCATTACGTCCGGGTGCTGAAATTGCTCTCAAAGTTTATACCGGAGAAAATGCTTACACCGAAAGTTTGAGGGAACGCGGGCTTTATGAAAAAGTACACGGTGCCGTACCCGAATACAGTCTTATTTTTGCCGTTGATTTTCCCGGCTTACTGAATATAGATTCTCTTTCATTTGTGCCTTTTACTTCTTATGAAGCTATATTTTCTGCTGATACGCGCGGCACAGTTTTTTCTCAGCATTTGGGTATTGGTATTAGACTGTTTTTTAACAAGATTAAGAATTTCGGCAATGTCGATGTTACTGAAAATGACGAGCAAACTATAATTCAAGAAAATACTGAAAATGTAAATATAGAAGAAAGCAAATAATCCGTCTTGTTTTAAGATAATATAATTGCTTTTTATCATTTTTTAGAGGAGTTACCATGAAAAATAAACTTATTGTTTCGTTAAAATGCGCAGCTTTTATCTTATTCGTACCTTTGCTTGTGCTTTCCTGTAAGACCGACCTCTTAGGAAGTTCCGAGCAGGTTGTTGATGCAGCTTCTCCGCGCTTTGAACTTGAACCTAACTCAACAAAAGTAGGGCATAATACGCCGTTTTCCATTAAGACAAAGGCTGTATCAGTTGACGGCGGAACAATAAGCTATAGATGGTATTCCGTAAAAGATGCTGAAAAATCCGAGCCGAAGTTAATGTCGGATTCCGCAGTTGAAACAGATTCGGAATTAAACTCCGTTTTAACCGTAAGCACAGAAACTGTCGGTAAATTTTATTATTACGCAGAAGCCTGCAATACTAATACAAGCCGGAGTGTTACGGGCAAGACTTCGGCATTTATAGACAGCAGCACTGTCTGCATAGAAGTTGTCGAAGATAACATAATTAAATATTTTTCCAATAACGAACAGGAAGGAAGCGGTTATATTTTCCATCAACAGAAAAAAACGCTTAATAAGGACATTAGACTTATTGAAAAGTCGGATGAACTTAAGAAAACCGGTTATTCTTTTTTTAAATGGAATACAGAACCGGACGGTTCCGGAGATGAGTATGATTGGGAAGATACATATAAAGAGAATAAAGATTTGAATTTATACGCACAGTGGGTTCCGATTACTTATAATATTACACTCAAAGATTCTCCTAATCCTGACCGTAAAATATTTGCAGTTTTTGACAAAGCTCTGCCTAACTTAAATCCTCTCCCTAATAAAACCGGCTTAAATTTCGGCGGCTGCTACGTTGAGCATAACGGAAAGAAAATTGCGATTTATGACAAGAACGGCAAAGGAATTTACATTTGGAAAATTGCGGAAGATAAAGACTGTTTTCCGCTGTACGGATATGCAATTGTGTATGCAAATACTCTGGATGCGGAAAATCCGAATCCGGCAGTTTATGCCGGCGATGTTGATGTAGAACTTAAGCCGCTGTCTTTGAAAGGAGCTGCATTTAAGGGCTGGTTTGCATCCTCCGATTACAGCGGAACTGCCGTAACAAAAATTGCAGCCGGAGAAAGCGGTGATAAAACTTTTCATGCAAAATGGGAATTCACAAACTATAAACTTGAATATGAACTCAACGGAGGAAGGGATAAGTTGGGAAATCCTTCCAACTTCACAATAAAAGATGAAATAAATTTAAATGATCCGACAAAAGACGGTTATGATTTTAAAGGCTGGTATGACAATGCATCATTCGGCGGGAAAAAAATTGAAAAAATTGAAAAGCACACAGCTGAAAATATAAAACTTTATGCAAAGTGGGTACGTAGGGGAGACTGGGCTATTACTTATGTATTATCAAAAGGTCAAACCCTTTCTCCGCCTCGTAATTCGGAAAAGAATCCTACAGGATACAATAAGGAATCCTCTGATGACGCACGTAAGCTGCATAATCCGGAGCCGCGTACGGGATATGCTTTTGAAGGCTGGTACGATAATGAAGCATTTACCGGAGAAAAACTTGAAAAGATTGAAAAAAGCAAAAGCGGTGAACTTACGCTTTATGCAAAATGGAAAGCGGAGGTATATAAACTTACGCTGATTGATTCTGATACGGAAAACAGAATTGTTGACGTATCGTACGATTCTCCGTTGCCGAAAATTTCCGTTCCAACTAAAAACGGTTCGTATTTTTCGGGATATTATGAACAAAAGAACGGCAAGGGCAAAGAATATTACGGCGGCAACGGTGAAGGAATTGGAGTATGGAGTATTAGGGAAAACAAAACTGTTTATTCCGCATGGAAATACATAATCGAATATAAAAATGTTTTAGATGCGGTAAACCCGAATCCCACTCTTTATGACGGTACTGAAGAAATTTTGATAAAATCTTTGTCTTTGAACGGCAGAATATTTGGCGGATGGTTTACTACAGAGAATTTCAGCGGAGATGCTGTTACAAAGATTTCTGTCGGGGAAACCGGGAAAAAAGTCTTTTATGCAAAATGGACATCCGTAGAATATAAAATTGAATATGAACTTAACGGCGGAGAGAATTCTCCGAATCCTGCAAAATATACTGTAGATGATGAAATTATCTTAAAATCGCCCAATAAGTTCGGTTATGAACTTGAGGGCTGGTATGACAATGCCGGATTTGCAGGAATAACCGTAGAAAAAATTGCAAAAGGTTCTACAGGAAATAAAAAAATCTATGCCAAGTGGAAAATTGCGCAGGATTGGAAAATTAATTATGTCTTGCATGAAGGACAGACTGCTTCTGTGCCGGTAAATTCCGATGCAAATCCGAAAGGATATAATATTACTTCTTCCGATATGACCTTGCATAATCCTAATGAGCGCAAAGGCTATAATTTTGTAGGGTGGTATTATCGTCATATTACTAATGTGAATACCGGAACTTATACCGAAGAAAAAATAACTGAAATTAAAACGGCAGAACTTGTAAGTAAAAGAAAGGGCGATATTACTATATATGCCAAATGGAACATAATTAGATACAATATAACGTATGAATTGAATGGCGGTCATATAGATGCAACAAATGTAAGTACATATACAATTGAAGATGAAATCATTCTTAAGCCGGCATATTGGGATGTTCACAATCATTTTATCAGCTGGAATATACTTTCGCCCACAGCACAAGTTATTCCTATGGATAAAATTAAACGAGGTTCTACCGGTGATATTAAACTGATTGCAAAGTGGACTACAAAGAATAAAATCACATATTATCTTAACGGCGGCGTATTTAATACAACTCCGCAGGTGGAATATGATAATGACACCCCCCCATACGAACTTCCGACGCCTGTAAAACTCGGATGTAATTTTGTAGGCTGGTATGCAAATTCTGATTTGGACGGTAAGAAAATAATAAAAATCTGCAAAACACCGGATGAAGCCAATGGTGTGTATTCCGTAAGCGAAGTGTATGCTAAATGGGAGAAAATAAAATATAAGATTGAATATGAACTTGGCGGCGCAAAACCGAACCATGGAAATCCTGCGGACTATAATGTAGAGTCTGAAACAATTACTTTAAAAGATCCTGTACGACCCGGTGCAATTTTTAAAGGCTGGTACGAAAATAACGCATATTCCGGAGCAAGCGTAGAAAAAATCCTCAGCGGTTCTACAGGAAATAAAAAATTCTATGCAAAGTGGGAGCTTATTCAATATAAAATTGAATATGATGTTAAGGGAGGGAATTTGCCTGCCGGTACTTCCAATCCTACGATATATACTGTCGGGCAATCCATAAAGATGCCTTTGCCTACCAAGAAAGATCTTGTATTTGCAGGCTGGTATGATAAGGACGGAAAAGGCTGGAGGAAAGTTGAAGCTGCCACACTAGGAGACAATGTAGGTAACAAAAAACTTTTTGCAAGATGGGTAAACCTTAAAACCGTAGAAACAGGGGCATTCAAACGTACTGACGAAAACGGAGCGGAACATACTATAACCGTAAGCACTTTCCATATAAGTGATCACGAAGTTACCCAGAGAGAATTTAAAGCGGTGATGGGTGATAATCCAAGCCACTTTAAAGGAAACAATCTTCCCGTAGAACGGCTTAATTGGTACCACGCTGTAGCTTATTGTAATAAACTCAGCATAAAAGAAGGTTTGGAACCGGTTTATTTTATTGACGGTATGGATACGGAAAGATGGAAAAATTTAAAGTTCAGCGATATTCCGACTGATGTTGATAACGCTTGGGAATTTATAGTGATGAACAGAACAAACAGCGGTTACCGTTTGCCGACTGAGGCGGAATGGGAATTTGCCGCATCCGGCGGAAAACAAACGCATAATTACGAATTTGCCGGCAGCAATACTTTGGATGGTGTTGCATGGCACAAAGGAAACAGTGAAAATAAAACTCACGAAGTAAAGAGCAAAAATCCTAATGAGCTTGGACTTTATGATATGAGCGGCAATGTTATTGAGTGGTGTTGGGACAGATTTGCAATCGATAACTACAGTTCTGCAGGAACTTGCACGGATCCTGCAGGTCCTTTAGGCGGTATTCGAAATATGCGTGTAATACGCGGAGGTTCGTATTACAATGAGGACTCAAAATACTTTAAAGTAAAGAATCATATCGGTGCAAAATTTACCAGCACGGAAGAAAACGTAGGCTTTAGAGTTGTCTGCTCCGATTTCTTTTCAGGTAAATAATAGCTATTGAATCAGATTTAAGCTTACTTTACGAGGACAACAACCTCGCTGCTCTGCGGCGAGGTTGTTGATTTATCGAGTATGTCTATTTTTTGCAGGCATGAAGATATTTTTCGGTTAGTATGTAATCCACTGAAAAGTCGCTTGCTTCTTTAGGGACGGATTCTAAAATCTGAAAGTTAAAGCAAACTCCGCATGAAATGATTCCGGTTGTTTTTAAGTTAAATAAAAATTTGTCGTAAAAGCCTTTGCCTCGTCCAAGACGTGCACCCGAATGTTCAAATGCAAGAGCCGGAACTAAAATAAGACAGCTTTTTTCGTAAGCTGCGTTGCGTATATCGGATATGGATAGTTTTTTTAGAGACTCTTTCGGCTCGCGTATTCCGAAAACACCGCGCTCCAACTGATTTTCAAATTCTTTTATGTCCGATTCCTCTCCGCTTGCCGAATTCTCAAGCAGATAAAAATCCATATCATTGGTTCCGTTTATTATTCTTGGAACTGCGGCATACTTTCCTAAAATCAAAGCATTTTTTATTATAGGCGTAATATCGACTTCTTCCGGCATCGGCATATAAGCTAAAATCATATTCGCTTTTTTATAAATCTCGGAATCTGAAAGCAAAGAGCAAGCTTTTTTTGAATCGGATTCATTTAAGCCGGAAATGTTTTTCCGCAGACTCAATTTTTCTTTTATCTGCCGTCGAATATCTTTTTTTGCCTGTCGTATTAACTGTTCTGTTGAAAAAATGTCTTTTTGCGCGGTGATTTTATTTTCAATATCCATTATGAAATTGTTCAACTTATAAAAAGATTTTTGATTATCGCTTACGTTTTTGCATAGCGCAAAAGCACGATACTCAAAAGCACAAAAAATATTACCGGCGACCACGCGCCTGCAAAACCTGTAATGTAACCGAATTTTGCTAAAAGCATCGTTATCATCTGCATGACGTAAAATAAAACCGCCGCTCCGACTGAAAGCGACAGGCTTATGAGCAATACGTTTTTGCGCGATTTTCCGGAAAGTCCTATCGAAAGAAATACGACTATAAAAACGATAAACGGAAAAGAAAATTTTTTATAATAAATCGAAAGTTCTTCGTTGAAAGGCAATCCTACGCGTTTTAAATGTTCTATATAAATTTTTGCATCTTTGGAACTTATCTGTTCTACGCTCACGTTGCTGCTTCTGAATGTTTCTGCCGGTTCGTTTAATCGGCTTAGACGCTCTTTGGACGGCGTACCGTATAAGAGCGTTCCGTCTTTGTATTCGTATTGAATCGGATTTTGGAGAATCCAGATTTTGTCTTCTTTGTTCCAGACGGCATAGTCTGCTCTGATAATTGCATCAGGACTTCGGTCTTCATTGCGGTAGACCAAGCACAGATTTCTAAGCGATTTATCCGAATCGGAATATTCTTGAGCATTGTAAATAATCAGCGAATTATCGGAAAGAACAACAACGCTTTCGTTGTCGAGAGTTTTTTCTTCGCCTAAAAGTTTGTTTTGCAGGGCGATTTTTTTTGCGTAAGTAGGAACGACAAGTAAATCATCAAAGAAATAAAGTCCGAAACTCATCAAAAATGAAAATATTAAAAGCGGCGCGGTAAACTTTACCAGCGGAACGCCGCCTGCAAAAATTGCGGTAAGCTCGTTACTTGCATAAAGGTCGCTTAATGTATAGGAAACCGCAAAAAGAATTCCAAGCGGCACCGAATACCATACCGTTTTAGGCAAATACAGAACCATTAAATATGTGACTTGTTTTGCCGCCGCTTCATTTTGAATAAACTTCCAAAGATTCATCAACAAATCTACAAGTATTAAAACCAGCGAAAAGAATCCTATTGAACCTAAAAAAATCGGTATAAAACGTTTAAAAAGATATTGAACAAGTTTCATCGTCTTTTCAGCAGGAAATAAAATAAACCGCCCGCTCCTCCGATTAAAATATTTGGAAACCACATTGCCCAAAATCCGTCCAGTCCGTTACGTGCGGCAAAAAGCTGCCCCAAAATCATCATTGCCCAATAAATAAGACAGATAAAAAGTCCTACGATTAAGCCGATTGTTTGTCCGTTGTGTTTCCCGAATATAAATGCCAGAGGCAGCGCAAGAAATGCAAAAAAAATCGAACCGAAAGGCAGCGAAAACTTTTTATTGTATTCCATTATGTACCGATTCAGCATTTGTTCCGTGTAATTTTGAGTTTGTTTCATTTCACGGATTTTTCGTCCCAAGTCATAAAATGTCATTTCTCTGGGCGATGTTGCGAAACTTCCACCGAACACGGAAGAATCGAATATATTTAATGCAGCATTCGATGCTGAAAGTATGTCGAAGCTGTTGCTTTTTACGGTGTCTATAAATGCAACAATGCTGTTTTCCATGTTCAGCTGCATAAGAACTCCGTCTTTTTTAGCACTTGCAAGACTTGATTTACCGGCAATCACAATTCGTTCTTTATTTCTTCCGCTTCTGTCAAAAAAAACAATATCCGATACGATTCCGTCGTTTACATCTCCTATAACTATCGTTGCATCGTTTAAGTGTTTTATCGAATGAGCTTCTATTTCTACTGCGGGATTTGAGCGGATTATTTCACGGGATAATTTGTTGTAATTTATCATGCTGACCGGCAAAAGGTAATCGTTTACAAAAAAAGATATTACGGAAATTCCTAATCCCAGTATCAGCACGGGAATTACGAATACTGCATAATTTTGCCCCGAAGCGCGCAAAATCAGCACTTCATTTTCCGTCATGATGCGCCCCAGACACATTAAAAATCCTACCAAAGTTGCAAACGGAGCGGATTGCGCGATTATTGCAGGCAAACTGTATACTATAAGACGCACGACATCGGCAACAGGCACTCTCTTTTTTAAAATATCTTCTGCGAGCAGCAAAATTTGATTCACAAAGAAAATCATAAAAAAGAACAAAAATGCAATCGTAAAATAAAGCAAAAGTTCTTTTACAAGATAACGTATGAGCAGATAATTTTTGAGCTGACCTTTTTTTAAATATTTGACTTGAAAACCGTCTACTTTATCTGCAAGTCGTTCAATGAGAGCTGCACAGTATTTTTTATAAAATTCGATTACTGCGCTTTCAATTTTTTCGTAAACGGCGGTAATAAATTTTAAAGATTTAAGCAGCAGCTCATACGATTTTTTCAGAAAAATCACGAAGAAACTCCGGTCGAACCGAAACCGCCTTTGCCGCGTTCCGTTTTATCCAGTTCCAGCACAATTTCAAAGCGGGCAACGGTTACAGGCGCAGTTATAATTTGTGCAATGCGGTCGCCGTTGTTTACGGTAAACGGTTCCTGCCCTAAGTTTATAAGGATGACTTTTAATTCTCCTCGATAATCACTGTCGATTGTTCCGGGCGTGTTTAAAACCGTAACTCCGTTTTTTGCCGCAAGTCCCGAACGCGGACGCACTTGAATTTCAAAACCTTCAGGAATCGCAAAATAAAGTCCTGTAGGAATTATTGCCCGTCCGCCTGAAGGTATTGATACGGGCGAATCGAGCAGCGCACACACATCAGCTCCTGCGGCTCCGCTTGTTTTATAAGAAGGAATAACTGCGCCCTCTTCTGCGACGCATTTAATGTCTGCAATATTCATGGGCGGATTATATCACAAGAATCGCTTCGGCTGGAAGTAAGTGCGCCGGGGCATTTTGTTTCGTTACGCGTCGATTTCCTCCGCAAGATGGTGCACGATGAACTCCCTGCGTTTGGGCGTGTTTTTGCCCATGTAAAACTCCAGCACGGCGGGTACGTTTTTAAGACTTTGTATCGTAACCGGCGTCAAATGAATGCCGACATCCTCGCTTTCGCCGCTCTTGCGTTCGTGGATAAACTGCCCGAACTCCGACGGACTGATTTCGCCGAGTCCCTTAAAGCGCGTAACTTCCGCGCTCGCGCCGAGCCGCTTTACTTCGCGGTCGCGCGACTCTTCCGAATAGCAATACACCGTAGCACTTTTTGTGCGCACTCTAAAAAGCGGCGTTTCAAGAATAAAAACGTGTCCGGTCAGTACCAGCTCTTCAAAATACAAAAGCAGATAGGTCATAATCAAATTGCGGATATGGAAGCCGTCGTTATCCGCGTCGGTTGCAATGACGATTTTATTGTAGCGCAGCCCCTCAATATCCTTTTGCACGCCGAGCGCAAAGGTGAGATTTTTCAATTCCTCGTTATCGAACAGCGCAGTCTTTTTGCGCCCGTACATATTTTCAGGCTTGCCGCGCAGACTGAATATAGCCTGCGTCGCAACGTCGCGCGAACCGACCATCGAACCCGTCGCGGAGTCTCCTTCCGTGATAAATATCATCGAATCCGCGCCTTTTTCTCCGTCCTGCAAGTGATAGCGGCAGTCCTTGAGCTTAGGGATTTTGAGAGAGACGGTTTTTGCCGCGTCTCGCACCTGCTTTTCGGTAACGTTGTTAATTTCCGCACGCGCTTTCATGTTGCGGATAATTTTATCTTCCAGCGCGCCTGCAATATCCGGATTGCGTCTGAGCCAGTCGTCAATCGCCGCCTGCATTTCTTTCATAATCGGCAAGCGGATTTCAACGTTGCCGAGTTTGTTTTTCGTCTGGCTCGTGAACATGGGATTATCAAGCCCGATTTTTATCGCCGCAAGCAGGCCGCCTGCAACGTCGCGCTGGTCATAGTCCTTTTTGAAAAACTCGTTGACGCCCTTCGTAAAACCGTCGAGGAAAGCGGTAACGTGCGTGCCGCCGTCTTCCGTGCTCTGTCCATTGACGAATGAATAGACGAATTTATCAAGGCTTGCCGTGTGCGTCATAACGAATTGAATATTTGCGCCTTCGTATGCAAACGGCGCGTACAGCGATTTGTTGTTTCCGCCCATTTCATTGACGAGAAGGTCTTGTAGTCCGTTTTTACTTAAGATTTCTTTACCGTTACAGACAATCAAAAGTCCCGGATTTAAGTACGCGTAATTCCATAGGCGTTTTTCGACCATATCCATATTGAATGCGTACTTCCCGAACAGTTTTTCATCCGGTACAAACTCAATATAAGTGCCGTTTTTAACGCCCGGCTTCGCCGCACTTGTTTTACCGCTTTTCTTTTTGCCGCGTTCGTATTCGACAGCGGCAACTTTTCCGTCTCGAACTGAAGCCGCACGAAAATATGACGAAAGCGCATTTGTCGCTTTGATTCCGACGCCGTTCATGCCGATTGCCTGCTTGAACACCGAATTATTATATTTTGCGCCCGTATTTACGTTCGATACGCAGTCGTCGAGCTTCCCGAGCGGTATGCCGCGCCCATAATCACGTATTTTGACGCGCCCGTCTTGTATTTCAATATCTATCCGCGCCCCGAAGCCTTGTGTAAATTCATCGACAGCGTTGTCGATACCTTCTTTTAAGAGAATATAAATGCCGTCGTTTTCGTTTGAGCCGTCGCCCAATGAGCCGATGTACATTCCGGGACGCAATCGAATGTGTTCCAGCCCTTCCAAATGCAGAATTGAATCTTCATCGTAAACGGAAAGTGCGGATTTTGCCGGAGACTTTTTTGCGGCTGCAGCAGCTCCTTCTGCACGCGCCCGAAGCCCTGTTGTTTTACCTGTTGTGTTTAAAATCGAAGTTTTAGAATTATCTTTTCCAC
>CAUUGI010000009.1:0-44155 GCA_963544675.1 uncultured Treponema sp. | reverse complement strand
AACGGGACTTGTAAGAAATAATTTAATTTGCCCTGCAGCGGAGTTCAACATGGGCGCATTTTATCATCAGACAGCGATTTTTACTAGCCCGATACGGTCAGATCCGAAGTTTTGCCGCACACCAAAAGCTGCGGCGGAGAGGAAAGACGTTATATCTTTTAAACTCGTTTTCCCATCCGTCGTTTAAGTTTTCTTGCCGACACTCTGAAAGTTTTAGATATTTTTTATGCCTGCAAAATATCTTTTAATGCCGCTATAAGCACATCGTTGTCTTTTTGATCTCTCACCGCAAGACGGATATAGTCTCCGCTTTCAAAACCTTTTTTTGATGAAAGGTCTTTGATAAAAATGTTGTATTTTTCAAGCAGAGAAACAGTAATGTCCGCTGCTTTTTTTCCGTCAATGCGGCATAGAACATAATTCGCTTGGCTTGGAAATACAAAAATCCCCTTTATTCCGGCAAGTTTTTTTGTAAAACGAGAGCGTTCTTCAGCAATAGAATCGCAGGCGGCAGCGTATGTTTTATTGTACTTATCGTAGATTTGCAAAAAGTATTCGCCGAAGGAATTGATGTTCCAGATGGCGTTCGTTTTCCGTATGCGCTCAATGTACGTTTTGTCGGAAGCGGCAAGAACGCCGAGCCTGACGCCCGGAACTCCGTAGCTTTTGCTGATTGATTTTACTACGATGAGATTCGGATACGCGTTTAAGATTTCTTCGTCTAACAGGGTATAGCGAATCTCCTTGTCTGCAAAGTCGATAAAGGATTCGTCAAAGATAAGCGTTACCCCGTCTTTTTTTAATTCTTCACACAAATGCAGAACGTCCTCTTTTTTAAGGAAATTGCCGGTCGGATTATCAGGATTGATTAAAAGAACCGTCTTTGCATTCGTCTTTTTTACGGTCTGTAAAATATCGTCCGCCGAATATGCAAACGTCTCTTCGTCAGTCGGAACAGGAACAACTTCCGCCTGCGTAAAGCGTTCAGGGTATTCGTTGAATGTAGGGAACGGGATTGCAACTTTTCCTTCAACATATTTTGCAAGAGAAGAAATGAGTTCCGCCGCCCCGTTTCCGACGACGATATGCTCCGGCATGACGTTAAATATTTTTGAAGCCAAGAGACTTTGTTGGGCGGCACCGCTCGGATATTCGGTCAGGAGCGTGGTAAAATTCGCTTTTATTTCGCTTACGAGTTTTTCTGGCGGAAAATACGGGTTTACGAGGTAGCAAAAATCTTTCATCTGCGGAAAACGCCAATAGCCGCCGTAACGCTTTTCAAGACTGTGCAGTTTTTCGCTTCCCGTTTTAAAGCGGTCTTCGGCAATCGCAAGGTCTGCCGGATCGTCGATTTCGTACCAGTCGCTGCCGCTTACTACCAGTCCCTTTAGAGAAGCCGACGAAAGGAACGAAATGACTTTTAAGACCTGCTCGTAATATTCGTTTTTGCCGAAAGCCTTTTGATACGCATCAAGGAAAGGCAGGTAATACTGCCCGGAAAACTCTTTAGAAAACTTATAAATGTTGACCGTTTTGTAGTAATGCGCCGTGTCCGCCCAATTAAAGCGGACTTTATCGAGGATGCCGGTGATGCAGTTGTTTTCGTCAAGGAGCGTGCATGTTCCGTCCATCCATGCTTCAAACGGCGAAACGACCGCAAGGTTTTTATCCGGAGAGGCAATAAGACGCTTTAAAATCTCCGGCTTAAAAATCAAATCGCTTTCAAGTAAAATCGTGTCGTCCTTCGCCATTTCGCTTCCGGCAAGAAAGAGCGAATAAATATTATTGGTCGTGTCGTACACGGGATTTTCGATATAGTCGATTTTCATGCCGTTAAGATTTTTTTCATTGAATTTGGACGCAATAAAATCTTTTAAAAGCGCGCCCTTGTAGCCGACTACGACGACCAGCCGCCGGATTTTGTTTGCTGAAAGTGCTTCTATAGTGTATTCAATCAAGGTTTTTCCGTTGACCTTAACCATGCACTTTGTCGCATCCTTCGTATAAGATTTAAGCCGCTTCCCCATTCCCGCGGCTAAAATAATTGCCTGCATAGATTTCTCCTCATTTTTATAAAAATATACATATCTGCCGATTTGCGGCAGTCGGTTTTATCATCATTTTTCGGTGTTCAACCGATTCACCTTGCGTTTACTCCACGCGGCGGCAGCGTCCGGAGCCTGAAATATTCATTCGGACTTCCGGCGTGTTGCGGTATAAAACGCTGCCGGAACCGGCGATTTTTGCTGCAAGTATTTTTTGTGCGTTCACTTCGATGGAGCCGGAGCCAGCAATAGTGCAATCAACATTGACCGCCGGCAAGTCAAACGCTTGTATTCCGCCGGAACCTAAAACGGAGCATTTCAAATTCTCCGCTTTTCCGCGCAGAAGAATATCGCCTGAACCGCTGATTTCTGCAAGAACTGTCTCCGCTTCAATATCCGCAGAAATACTACCGGAGCTGGTAACGCTCAGTCTGCTTGCGGCGGCAGGCATTTTGCACTCGGAAAGAATAATATCGCCTGAACCGGCGGCGGCGATTTCTTTTATCTCAGGCAGGGATACGGAAACCTTTCCCTTCATGGATTTTATACGTGCACCCTTTGTAACGTCGACGGTCAAAACTCCGTCTTCAACACGAACGTCGATATAATCAAATACATTGGCATCTGCAGTCAGCTCAAACGAATATTCGCTGTCCTGCGAGACGGTCATCGCGATCGGAAGCGCAAAACGAATGCGGTCAAATCCGCGCACATCAAAGCTCCGCGTTTCTATAACACCGTTTCCTTTTACCGTCTTTGCAAAAGCGTTTGCGGCACAGTTTGAAAAAGCGAATGCCGCGAACACAAATACAAAAAGTGTCGCACCCAACGATTTTCTCATCATTTTCCACCGTTTAAGTCATTCAACTTACCGATCATAAAATCCGCAATCGCCTCGCCTGCTCTGCCTTCATTTTGCCACGCTTCTTCTTTTGCAGTTTTGCGAGCGGCGGCAAGTTCCGCGCTGTCGCTTGCGGAAGTGATAACGGTTTTAATGTCTGCAAAATGCTCTTCCTTCAATTCTATGCCGATTTTTTTAAGCGTCGCGAACTGCCAGATGTTTTTGCCGTTGTCCTCAAGGTCGTAGGCATCGTAGGGACGCATATCCAAATCCGCATTGACGTACATGACAGGCTTGTCGCACAAAAACGCATAGTCGTAAATGATTCCGGAAAAGTCGGAAATCATAATATCGGCTTTTTTCATCGAATAAATATTGTCGCGCTCGTAGTCCCATTCGATATTCGAGGCGTCTTTGTATTTTGCAGCGAGCTTTTCAAGCATTGCCGCTTCGGACGTTTTCGACTGGGGATGCGGACGGACGATAATGCGCCAGCCGGTTGCCGCAAGCGGGTCGAGCAGTTTTTCACCGTAGCGCGAAAGGAGCGCGCTTTTTCCCCACGACGGCGAAACAAGAACGGTAAACACGTGATTTTCCTCTTGGGGAATGGATGCCATGCGCTCTTTGAGAACATCAAGATACGGACAGCCGACCGTTACCAGCTCTTTTTCGTGAATGCCGCGCATTTTTTCAAGCTCTCGGATGTCTTTTTTCTGATAGTCGCCTGACAAAAGCACCGAATCAAAAAAATCCAAGCCGAACAAGCGGTACATGGTTGCATCGCTTGCCATGTGCAGGACGTGCGCGTAGTGCTTGACGTTCCGGCTCCGCTTCATCTGATAGACGTTTAGCCCCGGCGTCGTCATCAAAACAACGCCTGCGGAAAGCAGGTTAAGGCGCGCAAACGCCGCGTTCCCCTCGCCGATAAACTCAGGTTTTACGAATTCATAGTTTTCTTCAAATGCGGGGTCGTCTTTTACAGACGTGTAATAGGTCAAAGGAATTTTCCGCCGTTCAAAGGCGTCGGCAACCGGTTTAAAAACATTCCGGTATTGTTTGCCTTCAACATAGACGACGTAGTTCTTAAATGAAGCGTCCTGCGCAGCGTTGACGCCGCTTTTTTTGCCGGACAAAAACACTTTGAATTTCAAAAACACTGCCTTACTCAAGAAAAACAGCGTCGCCGCCGCTCCGATAAGAATCGAAAAAAGCATACTGCCCGTGCCCGGGTCGATGTACAAAAACATTTGGTTCATTGTTGAATCTCCTTTTCTTCTGCGCGGCTCCAGTTTGAAGCCTTAAAAATATTGTCTTTTACCTTCCACCAGTGGGAGGGCGGTATGTTGAATTTGTATTTGCCGTTCATATAGGTCTGATGCCGGTCGTTTACCGAAATGATAACACCGTCTTTTTTGAGCACTGACGTATCAAGGGGAAGGGATTTTTCCGTAAACGGATTGACGGGATTTTCGATAATCCCTTTTAAAAGAAGGCTTGGAGTATCGGCATTCGTCATAAACGTATCGTCTTCAGTGAGCATACCTGCCGCATTAAAGTCCTTGAACAAAAGCAGCGGGTGATAGTGCCCGCGCCCTGCATACGAGCCGCCGCTTATTTCCTCATCGAGCGCAGCATTCGGCTCCATATCGTCTTCGTATCCCCAACAGCCGTGATCGGACACGATAACAATCCGTGTGTTATCGTAAATACCGTTTTCTTTCAGATAGGAAAGCCACGTGCCGATCATCTTAAATGCCGCCATTTGCGTAGCGTAATCGTCGTTATCCTTGAATTTTGAAGAACCTCTATCCGTTACTGTTTTTACCGGAACATAATCCGGCGCCTGCAAAAAGAAACTTTTGTGCGTCAACTCGTTGACCATGCAGACATACGCGCCGTTTTCGGTATCGGAAACGGAGGTGAGCTTTTTCAAATAACCAAGCGCAGAATAATTATCAAGCAGAACTTTTAGACTACCCGTTTCAGCATCCGAACTCCAATACGTTCCGTTTTTATACATCATCTGACGGAGTATAATCGGCGACTGTCGAAAAAAACTGAAAAACAGGAGATTACGCTCAAGGATTTTTCCGTCGTCCCCAATTCCGGCTTCTTCTCCGCGTTCTTTTTTCCATAAGGCGGAATAGCGTCCGATTGTCTGATAACCGTTGATTTTCGGAAAAGAACTGACAAAACTCAAATCGCAGAATGTAGAGTAATTTCCCCACGAAGGGTCGGTAATTGCGGCGGAAAAACCTTTTTGCTCGGTGAAAATGCGAGGCAGCATTAAAAGCGACTCATTGTGTTTTTGCACAAGCGGAAGCGTTGCGCGGCGGTTCATTTCAAGCGGCGTATATTCATAACCGCCGTAGATGGCAGGTGCCCCTTGCAGCGTATGTCCGTTAAACGAAATGACATTATTATAGAAGATAAATCCTTCGTATTTTTCAGAGAGCGAAGAATCTTCTTTAAAAATCTCATTTACATATTGACTTTGCGCGCGATCAAGCATAAAAAGCACGACGTTTTGATGATTTTTTGAAAGGTGAAAAATCGGTTCGACAACAGTTGCAGTCTGTGTGCCGCCTGATTTTTTGTAATCCGCATAACTTTTTGAAATCGAAAAAATATTTGCAATAGAAACAGTGCCAAGCGCAATTGCAAAGATTAAAGATACCGATGTTAAAACCTTTGCATTTTTCAATTTGATAAAAAACGGCATCAAAGCAATCAGCGCGGCAATTGCAAAAAGATTTACGAGCGATAAAAGAGAAAGCGTTTTGAAGTCAGCGGCATACAGAAAGGTAAGAGAAGCGGAAACATCCCCATATCTAAGCATGAATACATAAGAATTGATGAGTGAAATATATGCTAAAGCCGACATAACGAATGCAAGCACAGTCTGAATTTTCTTGCCGAATAAAAAGTAAACGCAAAGTGCCCAAAACAAGAAAATTCCTGCCGCCTGCAAACCCGTATTACCGATAAAATAAAGCGGATTTGAGTGTACGCCGATTCCTGCAAATTCTATAGGAGAAGAAGAAACCAGTGCCGACGGCAGAACAAATCCTGAAAGCAAAAACAATACGGCACATGAAACGATATACAACGTATGCCGGATTTTTGCGTCTTCAACAATAGAATAAAGCATTCCGTCAAGCAGTTTCCGAACCGCTTTTACAATCTGCGGCATTGCAATAATTACAGCGGACATAAAAATAAATATTACTTTATATAAGGGCTTACCGGAAAAGAAAAAGACTCCATAAACCGCTAAAAATACCAACATAACGCATATACAAATCCAAAAGACTTTCAGCGGATTTTTAAGCTTGTAAAAAATGTTTTTTACCATGCTGAAGACGTTGTTCATCGTCCAGTAAAGAACAAGACCTGCAGGAGACGAATATAAAATTACAAGGAAAACAAGAGCAGTAACAAAAACCTGCACTTTATCTTTGAGTTTTAATCCTTTGGTGTAGATTACGCCGGATACGATATTTATCAAAGTCATCGCAATCGGAAGAACGTTTACAGGAAAGTTTCCGATTTTAAACAAAGCATCCTGTACACCCATGTCGCGTATGAATAAAAATGATGAACCTCTAAGCGAATCCAAATGCGACAAAAACGTATACGCCGCAATAAAAAACGGAATCTGAATCAAAAGCCCGAACATTGAGCGCAACGCCATCACGGGATTGTAACGGCATTCTTTATAATAAGCGGTCGTCATCATGTAACGCTCGTCGCCGGTAAACGACGCTTTAATCCTATCTAACATGGGCTGCATGGACTTTTGCTTTTCGCGCTCCGCTTCCTGCAATTTTTCTGCAACCGCATACAGCGGCAAACACAAGAGCGTAACGCCAACACTTACGCTTATGACAGATAAGCCTTGATTATCAAAAAATTTATCGGAAAGTACAAATATACATTCAATCAATGTATAAAGCGGATAAATTATGATTGTATAAAGGAAATGAGACATTTCAGCTCCAAATATTTTTAGCGTAATCTAACACATTATCGATATTTGTGAAATACAAGATAGGATGTCGAGTTTGGGAAAAACTCGGCATTGAACATACAAGTTTTGAATTCAACTTTACTTGTTTCCTGCTGTTTTTTCATATATATTAAGCTCATTCGGAAACGGAAGGCACCGAACAGGTTTAATATCGACATGGATTTTACAGGTATATCGGCATGAAAGAAAAATCGACACAGGCAGAAAAAAGTACAACCGAACAGTTGATTAAAAATATACGCCGGTATGCCAAAACTGTATTATCGGTTCAACGTTACAAGCATTCAGTCCGTGTTGCAGAATTATCTGAAAAAATGTGCGGAATTTATGGAATTGAAGACGCGCGGCCGGGCTATCTTGCAGGAATAGCTCACGATATTTGCAAAGGAATGGATAATGAAAACCTTATTGTATATTCTATGCGCGACGGTAATCCTATTTCAGTTCTTGAAGCGGAACATCCTTCCCTTTTGCACGGACGGGCAGCAGCTGTCATGTTGAAAGAAAAATTCGGCGTTACAAATGATGATGTTCTTGAAGCGGTTGCAAACCATACATTCGGTAAAAGAGGCTGTTCAAGACTTGCAAAAATTCTTTTTGCGGCAGATAAAATCGAACCCGGACGAGAACAGTCAACAAAAACATATATTTTGCAGAAGCTGTCTATGCCGCTGGACGCTCTTGTAAAATCGGTTATCAATGAAAATATTGATTATCTTAAAAGAAAGGGAAAAACGGTTTCTCCGGTAACACAGGATTTCCTTTCTTCTCTTTAATAAAGAGGAATTTATGCAAAAATATAAGATGAGAGATGAACAAAAAGGAGCTATTTTCCTTGTCATCATATTTTTAATTATTATTGCAGTCAGCATAATTTTTGCACTTTCGCTAAGGCATGATAATGTGGAAGAACAATTAGACAAGGATTTAATACTCCGCACGCTTTTTGTCGTCAAAAATAACGATAAAGCAGTTTTTTCCGATCTGCTGGTATATTATCCGGTATCTAAAAAGGCGGCAGTCATCAATATTCCCGGAAATACCGGTTCGATTTTTAATACATTGGGAAGAGTTGATAGAATTGACAATGTTTATAAAGAAAAAGGAATATCCGCTTATGTAAGCGAAATCGAAAAACTGCTTGCTTGTACCATTCCGTTTCATATTTCAATAGAACTTTCAGATTTTATAAAGCTTACGGATATGCTCGGCGGCTTCAGAATATTTATCCCGGCACCGGTTGACGCAGTTTCTGCAGAAGGAGAACGCTGGCTTCTTCCGTCCGGTGCGGTTACTCTTGACGGCGATAAAATTTCAACATATTTGCGTTACAGAATCGAAGGCGAAACGGATTCGGATATTCAAGAGCGTGCGCAAAATGTTATAACGGCATTTTTTACCGCCCTGCACGACAGGAAAAATTCCGTTTTTCTAAATAAGAAAGTATTTCGCAAATACGAATCTCTTATGACCGTCAATTTAAAAAAAGATGACGCATTCAAACTTCTTTCGATGATTTCGGATATTGATGCCGAAACAATCATAAAACAGAATATCACCGGACATGAACGTATTGTTGACGGCAAAAAACTGATATTTCCTCTTAATAACGGAGAATTCATTAAAGAGGCAGTGCGACAGACAACAAAAATTCTTATTTCTACAAGCAACGCATTTGCAAGCCGAATATACGTCCTTGAAATTAAAAACGGCACTACGGTTCAAGGTCTTGCGCACAATACTTCGATTTTATATCAAAACGCAAGCTACGATGTACTGAGCGCAGTCAACGCCGATAGAAATGATTATGAAAAAACCGTAATAATCGATCATATCGGAAACAAAGAAATCGCCGCAATCGTAGGTGAATTTATTCGATGTACGAATATCGAGGAAGAAGAATTGAAAGATTCCGATCAGGAAAAAGATATTGTTTCGGATGTGGATTTTACAATAATTTTGGGAAAAGATTTTGACGGTCGTTATGTCCGAGAATAAATTCTATCAAATATTGAGGAAAATATGAAAACTATTGAAGAAAAAGCAATTGAAATCGCAAAACTTGTGCAGGACGGCAAAGGCCGTGATGTGGTTCTTATTGATGTAAGCAGCATCAGCAGTTGGACAGATTATTTTGTAATTGCGACGGTAACAAGTTCTGCTCATCTGCAAGGGCTTTCAAAGGACATAAAAGATTACATAAAAGATAATGACCTTGAAATTCACCTTACAAATAAAAAATCTCCCGACGGAGCTGACTGGAACTTAATTGACATAGGACCGATTATAGTTCATTTGATGACAGAAACCGCGCGGGAATTTTACGATTTGGAAAAACTCTGGTACGCAGGGAAAAGAATCGAATTGTAAACAGCCTAAATATCGAGTCTTGGGAAACTCGATATTTAAGGTAGGCATAGATACGATAAAATTTTGCCGTTCAGTAATCGACATAAAGACGGTAAATCTATCGTCTTGAACATATCATTTCTTGTTGCAGCAAGAGAGCGTGTAAGTTCTATGCTTTTTCAATAAGTCCTTTTTCTTCAAGTGCGGTAAGAATTTTATCGGAAATTTGTTCAGGAGTCATACTGCCGGTGTCAATAACCAGTTCTGCCGCATCATCATATTTTGTATTGTCTATACCGTAAAGCTTTTTATAGCGCGCGCTATCTTCTCCGTCGCGCATGAGGGTAAAATCTTTAATGTTTTTTAAATCTCCTCCCTCTCGATTATGAATGCGACGGGCACGTAAGTCTTCATCGGCAAGCAAATAAACTTTTAAATCGGCATTATCAAGCATCCAAATTGCAAGACGGCTTCCCAACACGCAAGATTCTTTTTTGGCAAGCGCGACCTGACGAGTATCAACTTCGCGGTCGTAACTGTCATCATTGCGCGCACTCAAAATAACTTCGGAAAGTGTCATGCCTTTTTCTTCGGCAAGCTGCCTGAAAGTAAAATTTATCAGTTTGATTTTGAGCCGCTCGGCAAGAAGAGAACTTACTGTCGTGTTTCCGCAGCCGGACTTTCCGCTTATAGCAACACGAACTTCTTTACCTGCAGCAATTTTATATTCCGTCATTCTATATTCCTCGCTTGCTCACGTATGTTTTCCAGCGCATTTTTCGCATTTATAACCGCCTCTCCAATCTCCGGAAATTGATTTTTACTTCCGATCGTATTGATTTCGCGATTTATTTCCTGGCAAATAAAATCCATCTTTTTTCCAGGCGCGGAATTTTCTTTCATTTCAGTCCGAAGCGCATGAAGATGACTTAAAAGCCGCACAATTTCTTCATTTATGGTGTATTTTACAAGCATTGCAGCCGTTTCACTCATAATTCTGGATTCATCTATATGCTCGTCCAAAAGTTCATGAAATTTTGCAATAATTTGCTCTCTAAATCTTCTTTCCATTTCAGATTGTTGAGATTTAAAAAAAGCGGCGCATTTATCAAGAGTTTCAAGATGCAAAAGAATATCTGCATAAAGATTTTCACCCTCGCGAAGTCTGTCATTCAAAAACTGTGCAAGAGCCTCTTCAAAAATCTTTTCAATCATAATCCAATACGATTCGGCATCATATTCTTTTTCAACATTCAAAATACCCGGTTGGGCTATTACAAGTGAAAGGGGAACGGTCTCATATTGCATATCAAGCGCGTCGGCAATATTTTTTACAGCCTCAGAATACGCTCTTGCAGCTTCTATATCGGCGCGGATTTTTACTGCGGATTTTCGTTCTCTTACGCGGATTCCAACTTCAACTTTTCCTCGCAAAACTTTTTTTGAGACCGAAGCGCGTATTCTCTGTTCAAGAGAGTTTAAATACGGCGGCAAATTGACGCTTAAATCCAAAAAGCGTGAATTAAGTGCTCTAATCTCAACCGAAATATCCGCTTCGTCGGTCGACGCTTCTTTGTAAGAATATCCTGTCATACTTGTCATATTTTATCCTTGTTTATGAGTATCAGCGAATAAACATCGCATCACCGTACGAAAAAAAGCGGTATTTATGCTCGACGGCGTTTTTGTAAGCGGCAAGAATGTTTTGGCGTCCTGCAAACGCGCTTACAAGTATGAGAAGCGTAGATTCGGGCGTGTGAAAGTTTGTAAACATTTGGTCAACGACTTTAAACTGAAAACCCGGATACATAAAAATGCTCGTTGCCCCCGCGCCCGAGCGCACAATTCCGTCTTCCGTGCAGGCTGATTCAAGAGTACGGACGCTCGTAGTGCCGACCGCAAGGATTGGGCGGCCGTCTTTTTTTGCGCGGTTGATTTTTTCCGCTGCGTCTTCGGGAACGGTAAAAACTTCTTCGTGCATTTTGTGATCTTCGATATTGTCTTCGCGCACGGGAAGAAACGTTCCAAGCCCCACGTGCAACGTAAGCCACGCAAAGTCGATTCCCTGCGCTTTCAGCCGCTCAAGCATTTCGCTTGTAAAATGCAGTCCGGCAGTCGGACACGCGGCGCTTCCCGTATCGGAGGCGTAGACGTTTTGATAGCGCTCTCCGTCTTCCGCACAGTCGGCTCGTTTTATGTACGGCGGCAGCGGAATATGCCCGTTTTGCTCAAACCATTTTTCCGTAACGGGCATCTCAAATTTCACCGTGCGGATTTCCGTTCCGGTGTTGCCCGCCTTTTCTACAATCGTTCCGATGCTGCCGTCAGGAAAAGCATAGCGCATTCCGGGCTTTTGCTTTTTTGCGTTGTGAACGAGAGCGTCCCATTCATCGCCTTGTGCAGTCCGTTTATTCAAAAAGATGAATTCTTGCCTTCTCCCTGTCGATTCTTTGATTGCATAACAACGCGCACGCCTCACGCGAGAATTATTGAAGACCATCAGCGTTTCCGGTGCGATGAGTGAAGGCAAATCTTCCATTTTATGGTGCTCAACAACGCCGCTTGCACGGTTCAAAAGCATAAGTTTGTCTTCTCCGCGTATCTTAGACGGCTCCTGCGCAATCAATTCATCCGGTAAATCAAAATAAAAGTCTTTCCTCAGCATTTTTGTCATTCCTTGAAAGGGGATTTAAGCCCAAATGCGCGTACGCTTTGTCCGTTACCATACGCCCCTTTGGCGTGCGCTGCAAAAATCCGCACTGAATTAAATACGGCTCGTAATAATCTTCAAGCGTATCAAGAGATTCTCCGATTGAAATGGCGAGCGTTTCCGCTCCGACCGGACCGCCGCCGAAATTATTGATAATCGACAAAAGAATTTCCCTGTCGTAGCGTTCAAGCCCCATTCCGTCGATTTCAAGGCGCTTTAAGCCTTCTTCAACAACGTCAAGGCTTATGCTGCGCTTTCCGGCAACCTGCGCAAAGTCCCGCATACGGCGTAAAACGCGGTTGGCGACACGTGGCGTTCCTCGTGCGCACTGCCCCATCAAAAGAGCTGCGTCGTCATCAACGCTGCATTCAAGCAGAGCGGCGGAACGGCGGATAATGTCCGACAAGTCCTCTTTTGTATAATAATCGAACCGCTGAATGATTCCGAAGCGGCTCCGTAAAGGACTTGCGACGGTTCCCGCCTTTGTTGTCGCACCGACAAGCGTAAATTTGGGAATAGGAATGCGGACGGTGCGCGCGGCGGCTCCCTGCCCGATTACCCAGTCAAGTTCATAATCTTCCATCGCAATATAGAGCATTTCTTCTATCGTGTGCTTGAGGCGATGTATTTCGTCGATAAAAAAGACCGTCCCTTCGGAAATTGTTGAAAGAATGCCCGCCAAATCCTTGGGTTTTTCCAAAACCGGCGCGCTCGTAATCTTAAAATCCGCTCCTAGTTCATGCGCGGCAATTTGTGCGACAGTCGTTTTCCCGAGACCCGGCGGCCCCATAAGGAAAAGGTGATCCAAAGGTTCCCGTCGTTTTCGCGCCGCGTCTATAAATACGCTTAAATTTTCTTTAACTTTATCCTGCCCGATGAATTCCGAAAGCCGCTTGGGGCGCAAACTTACGCCTTTTTCCGCATTGTCGTCATCATCGGGAAACGGCTCATCGGAGCGGACGATATGCGTATATTCATCATCTTTAACGCGCTCAAAACTGCCTGCGTCAAATGAGTTTCCGGATTTTGCAAAACTCATTGCGCCATCTCCACAAGCGATTTTTTGAATACGATGTCTTCTTTTTCAGTACGCGATTTTTTTTCAAATGATGAATCGGAAGCAAGCTGCAGGGCGATTTTTGAAACGGCGTCGGCACAGAGAGAGCGTTCATAGCCCATTGAACAAAGTGAATCGATAACAACTGAGTATTCGCCTGCCTGCGATGTTTGGGCAACGGAAGAACCGGATTGCGGCAGCGTCAACTTTCCTTTGAGGGTGAGCATCATTTTTGCTGCGGTCTTTTTTCCGATTCCGTTGATTTTTTCAAGGACGTCAAGGTTTCCCGCGTCAAGCGCGGAAACAAGCTGCGACGCCGAAACGCCGCTCATAATTTTTATCGCGCCTTTTGCGCCGATTCCGTCAACTTTCAGCAAGTCGAAAAACAAATCGCGCTCTTCTTTGCGGGCAAAACCGTACAAGTCCATGCCGTTTTCCGTGTGGCTGAGCCATGTAAAAACCCGCGTCTCCTGTCCGACTGTTGGAAATTCATCGAGGCAGACATCGGGAACGGTAATTGCCCATTCGATTCCGCGCGTGTCGATGTGGATTTGCTTTGGGAATTTGCCGGTAACAACGCCGGAGATACTGTTAAACATGGTCGAAGTATATCAAAGTCCGGCAGAATAATGAAGATGAGTGACAGCTCCGGCAAGAGCATCGGCTGCGTGGTCGGGTTTCGGCTCTGTTTGA
The DNA here is from genome assembly GCA_963544675.1 of uncultured Treponema sp. Lineage (GTDB taxonomy): Bacteria > Spirochaetota > Spirochaetia > Treponematales > Treponemataceae > Treponema_D. The sequence goes on along the minus strand of CAUUGI010000009.1, from coordinate 30,430 downwards.
AGATTCAATATCAGTTTGACGTATTTTTCAACAAGAGCTTTATCCGCCTGCGCCCCGCCCGTAACGGCAAGTTTTATCTGATTCGGCTTGTATTCAAACAAAGGAATTGCATTTTGCGCAAGACAGAGCGTCGCCACTCCGCGCGCTTCCGCTACTCCCATCGCACTGGATACGTTCCGCGAAAAATACAGTGTTTCCATAGACGCTTCGTCGGGACGGAACTCGTTTATGACAGCAAGGAGGCGATTGTAAATCGTGAGGAGACGCTGACCATGCTCTGTGTGCGCCGGTGTTTCGATGACCCCGTAGCTGACCATGCGGTATTTATTCATGCAGCCGTCGACGATTCCGAAACCTGTTGACGCAAGTCCGGGATCAATTCCGAGAATCCGCCTGATTTTAGGACGGGAATCATTTTGTTTTTCAGCAAAAGGAGCTGTGCTTTTCGTGCCGGGAAGAGATTTAAAATTCAAATCTTCATTTACAGCCATGTATGTAAATTAAAAAGACCGCAAAAACTGCGGTCTAAAAATACTCGATTAAATCCGTGATTTATATACACGCAGTGCGCAAATTACACCGAATCCGGATCGAAATCTTCAGGATATTCAACATTGGAATATACGTTCTGAACATCGTCGTTGTCTTCAAGACGATTTAAGAGCTTTGCAACTTTTGCCGCAGTGTCCGCATCGACTGCAGAATATGCATCGGGAACCATTCCCACTTCTCCTGAAAGCGACTCGAATCCTTTTTCAGTAAGTGCGTCTGCAACCCCTGCGAACGCTTCCGCGCTCGTCGTTACGGTGATAACGCCGTCTTCATTTACGATGTCGTCAGCACCGGCTTCAAGCGCAATTTCCATGACTTGATCTTCGGAAACTTTTTCCGCATCGTATTCGATTGTGCCTTTGCGCTGAAACATACGGGAAACGGAGCCGGAAACGCCTAAATTTCCGCCGTTTTTATTAAAAATATTGCGAACATCTGCCGCCGCACGGTTCTTGTTGTCGGTAAGCACTTCAACCATTACAGCTACACCGCCTGCCGCGTAACCTTCGTATACAAGTTCTTCAAATACTGCGGCTCCCAGTTCGCCGGTACCTTTCTTTATTGCGCGGTCAATGTTGTCTTTCGGCATATTGGATGCACGAGCTTTGATTATTGCGGTTCTAAGACGCGGATTTGAATTCGGATCTCCGCCGCCCATCCTTGCTGCAATTGAAATTTCTTTAATGAATTTAGTAAAAAGTTTGCCGCGTTTAGCATCGGCAAGACCTTTTGCGTGTTTTATGGTTGCCCATTTACTATGTCCAGACATTGGAACGACTCCTTTAGTAAAAAAACAAATTAGATTTGTTGCGAATATTACATTAAATCGGAAAAGCGGTCAATCGTAATGAAAGTCCAGCGGAACCTCTATCCGAACATACGCAGTACCTGTTTTTTCATTAAAAAATGAATCGGTTACGGCATAAGGCAGATTTATTGATGTAAATTGCTCTACAAGCTCGTGCAGTTCCGTTTTTGAATCAACAGAAACTTGTTTTACCGACAATTCAGAATATATATTGACGGAAATAAGCGCAGATATTTGTGCAAGAGCTTCAGACACCGCTATATTCATTGCAGTGTCTTTATCTCCTGCTGATTTTTCTCCGCAGGCATAAAAAGATTTATTGTTTTTTCCGGCGGAAAAATTAAACCATGCAGGATAATTTCCGTCCGTATATATTGCACTGAATTCCGGTTGTCTTTTTCTATAGGCAAGTGTTTTTTCAGATTCAATTACATCATTGGCAGTCTTTGTGCCTGAATAAACGAGACTTTGTGAAGTATTTGATGAAATTGCACCCGAATTATTTGAATATGTTTTTACTTCAATTTCACCGTTTGTAAAAAATCGTCCTTCTTCTTTAAATTCGGAAAAAAACGAAGATTGCCCGAAACCCGTTATGCCAATCATCCCGGACATTGTAAAACCGTTTTCAAACGTACCGTCTCTATTAAGTAATCCCGGCAAATCCGAATAATAAACGCCGTTTTTAACGGTAATATTTTTGTCCTGCGCGGAAAGTTTATATACGCCGTTATATTGCGAATCCGCAAGAATTTCGGTACCGGTTCTTAAAAGCAGACTTCTCTGGACAAGCAAAAACGAACGATCATTTTGCCGCAAAGTACAAGTCCATTCGACTCTGCCGTCGTTATGCGCAATTCCATTTACAGTCGGATTATCCGTACTTGAAACAGAATTGTCCTCTTCGATTTTAATTGTGATTTGCAGCTCCGGCTCAAAAAACGTGCGATTGTCATCAATAAAGACAGCTTCGCCGTAACCGATTTTTTCCGACTTATATTGATAGGGCTGCGTTACGTTTTCAATGCCGTAGATACGTCTGTTGTAATCGTAACTGTAAAGTCCGGATGTAAATTGAGGCGTTTTATTTGCCGGAATTATATTTTTCGTTGTCCTGCACGATAACAAGAGACTTGTCACTGTAAATATCACTGCAATAAACAGATTCAGATTCATTTTTCTTATGATCATGTAATATTCCTTGTCAGGTTAAATAAAAACGAATAAAAAAACAAAAAAAAAGCTAAAGCTTTAATAAAAATCATCCGATAATCTTTCCAGGGATGTTGTAAGTATATTTTACGCATTTCTTGCAAATATGTGTAGATGCAGCCTTGTAAACAGATGCACATTTTTGCAAACTCAAGACAGCAAGGATGCTGTCTTTTATATATTCCAAGGAGGAATAATTATGGTTATCAACCACAACATGTCGGCAATTTATGCCAACCGCCAATTAGGAATCACCGGACTGAATCTTTCCAAAGACATGGAAAAACTTTCATCAGGCGAAAGAATCAATCGTGCAGGCGATGATGCTTCCGGTCTTGCAGTATCTGAAAAGATGCGCGCACAAATACGCGGACTTCATCAGGCTTCGCAAAACGCTTCAAACGGCATCAGCTTTATCCAGACCACTGAAGGTTATCTTCAGGAGACAACGGATATAATGCAGCGTATCCGCGAACTTGCAATACAATCTGCAAACGGAATTTACAGTTATGAAGACCGTATGCAAATTCAAGTTGAAGTTTCTGCACTGGTTTCCGAAGTTGACCGCATAGCAAGTTCCGCACAGTTCAACGGTATGAATATGCTTACAGGAAGATTTGCAGTGCCGACAGGAGAAAATGTTGTTACCGGTTCAATGTGGTTCCACATCGGTGCAAACATGGATCAGCGTATGCAGGTCTACATCGGAACAATGTCAGCAATGGCACTTGGACTTATTGAAGCAGGCTCTGAAACAAAAATCACTCTCCAGACACCGGAAGATGCCAACCGCGCAATCGGAACTATCGATGCAGGCTTAATGAAAATCAACAAACAGCGTGCAGATTTGGGTGCATACCAGAATCGCATGGAATATGCTGTTAAAGGACTTGATATTTCAGCAGAAAACTTGCAGGCTTCCGAATCGCGCATCCGCGATACAAACATGGCTGCACAGATGGTCGAATTCACTAAGAATTCCGTCCTTCAGCAAGCCGGCACTGCAATGCTTGCACAGGCAAACACGCAGGCGCAGAATGTCTTGTCTTTACTGAGATAGTGTATTATAATCCAGCCGACAGTTGATTAAATCTGTCGGCTGGATTTTGCGGTTTTACTACAATCTTCCTGCTTCATTTGCTCTATATCAGTCGTTTCAATATGTTTTCAGACATATTTTTTTGTTCTTTGAAAATGTGCATTCCATGTATTGCCTTGTGACGGTAGAAGAATCAGGTTTTATTAAGACTTGATTCTTCTGCCGTAATGGGTCTGAAACTTTTCAGGGGGCGCAAAAACCTGAATAAGCCCACACAGCGCAGAATATTAGGAACATGAAGTTCCGCTCAATCATGACATGGAGGGCACAAACATGATTATTAACCATAACATGAGTTCACTTTATGCAAATCGTGTACTTGGCATTTCAAATGACAACATCATGAAGAACATGGAGAAACTCTCTTCCGGAGAAAAAATCAACCGTGCAGGTGATGATGCTTCCGGTCTTGCAGTATCTGAAAAGATGCGTTCACAGATCAGAGGCTTAAATCAAGCAAGCAGAAATATCGGTAACGGTATTTCACTTATTCAAACTACAGAAGGTTATCTGCAGGAAACAACAGATATTCTTCAGCGCGTTCGTGAACTTGCGGTACAATCTGCAAACGGTATCTACAGTGATGCAGACCGTATGCAGATTCAGGTTGAAGTGTCACAGCTCGTAGCGGAAGTAGATCGTATTGCAAGCCAGGCTCAGTTCAACGGAATGAATTTGCTGACAGGTAAATTCGGAGCCAACTCTACCGATGTAATGCAATTCCATATCGGAGCAAACATGGATCAGAATGCTCGCGTTTATATAGGAACTATGACAGCGCAGGCTCTTTCACTTAAAGGTGCACAGGGTGATGAAAACTCTGCAATAACCATTAAAGATCCGGAATCGGCAAACATGACAATCGGTACGGTAGATGCGGCCTTGATGGTTGTTTCAAAACAGCGTGCAGATCTCGGTGCTTATCAGAACCGCTTTGAAATGGCGGCAAAGGGCGTAGATATTGCGGCTGAAAATACACAGGCTGCAGAATCACGTATCCGCGATACGAACATGGCAAGTGAAATGGTAAATTACACGAAGAACCAGATTCTCACACAAGCTGGTACTGCGATGCTTGCACAAGCCAATGCTCAATCACAGAATGTATTGGCACTTTTAAGCTAAATCTGACAGCGGAATAAAAGATAACCGGATGTTGTCTTTTTTCCGCATCAAATGAAATGGGAGGGGTGCGCCCCTCTCCCGTTTCTTTTTTTCAGGAGGAAAGCCTTATGAATATGATTAATTCATTCGGTCAAATATCAGCCAAGGATGGCATAAGTCGAAATCCTGTTGCATCAAGAAAATCTACGGAAAAACAGCTCAGTGCGAATTTATCTATAATTCCCACAGGTTCGGAAGCAGCAAAAAATCTTCAAAAAGAAGCGGAAGAAGTAAAAGCGGATGCCGCACAGCTTCAACATATGTCCGATATGGTAATGAACGGGAAGCTTCAATTTAATGTAAACAGTGAACTTGGAAGTGTAATAGTAAAGATTGTGGATCCAAATACCGAACAAGTTATAAAGGAGATTCCGTCTGAAGATATCCAAAAGCTTAAAATCAGAATCAGAAAGACAATAGGCGTTTTGTTTGATGAAATGATATAAGCATGGGATTCAGATAAATAATAATATGCCAGGAATTAATATACCCGGAGTTTCTAATAAATATAATACAAATGAAACTGTAGAAAAACTTATGCAAATCGAGCGTATTCCGCTTACAAGGGAGCAGAAAACGCTTGAGACATATAAGGCGCAACAAGAAGCATGGCGGGATGTTAATAAAAAAATTACCGGTTTACGTGACAGCGTAAAAACGCTTTACAGTTTTGACAATCCTTTTAACAATAAAATAGCCTCATCGACGGAAGAATATGCAGTTACGGCTTCGGCTACACGCAGCGCGTCGTATGATTCTTTTAAAATAGATGTAATACAGCCCGCATCGGCAGACAGATTTTTGACTTCCGAGCTGGATGAAAAAACAAAAGTTCCGCAAGGGACTTATACTTATAAAATCTCCGATAAAACAGTTACTTTAAGATGGAAAGGCGGTTCTCTGCAAGAATTTTCAGATGCATTGAACAGAAGGGCAAATAATATTTTAAAGTCAAGAGTAATAGGCGCAAGCAAAGGAAAAAAGACCCTTGCAATAGAATCGCTAAAAACCGGAGCGGAAAATCGTCTGATATTTGAAAACGACGCTTTAACCTTCGCTTTTGAATCCGGAATGATAACAAAAATAAAATCCAAAGGCGTGCAATTTGCTTCATCAAAATCGGAATTTATGCAGGCTGACAATAATAATTCAGACGAACAAGCAAATATGCCAAAAATATCAATGCAAAATGTAAGTACCGCTGACGGGAATACAAAAGTTCCACCAAGAAGCGGTTTTACAGTAAAAATACCTGATACAATTAGAGATGATGCGGATGCGCACATTCGTTTTTCAATAACTAAAGAAGATACGGAAGATATTACAAAAGAATTAAACAAACAGCCGCCCCACCCTATTCTGCCGGATTCGGGAAGCGCAAATTTTAAAGATATTACGCTTTATAATTCTCCTGTAGACACTGCGCTCCCTCAAACTGTTACCGAGCATTTCGAACCGCTCAGAGAAATACGAGACAACAATATTATATTTGCCGTAATGCAGGATGGAACCGAGCAGCCGCTTCCTTTAGGCAATCTTAATGTAAATTCAAAAACCGAAATAGATATTCCTATGAACGAATACAGTGGAATAACCGCTATTACAGTACGTAACAGAAACACCGGTACTTCATTTGTATTGTCTGAAATGACCGCAGCCAATCCTGCGGAAAACCTTGGATTTATGCCGCAGCATCCTGTTACGCTTGCAGATGATGCAATTATCAAGTATGAAGGAATTACAATAAAACGCCCGGACAATGAAATAAACGATATAGTCCCTGAAGTAACCTTACACATACATGAAAAGACGGACAAGACTGCAACTATATCCGTAACGCCTGATAAAGATAGTGCAAAAGATGCACTTATAACATTTGTCGGAAAATATAATCAAGCGATAAGCACCATAAATATTCTTACGCAAAACAAACCTGAAATTGTAGATGAACTTGATTATCTGTCGGAAGATGAAAAAAAATCGGAAAAAGAAAAAATCGGAATGTTTATGGGTGATTCGTCTTTGACAAATCTCAAATCTTATATGCAGTCGGCAACAGTTGCAAACTATCCGTTTTCGGACAATGCAGAAATAACTATGCTTTCACAGATTGGAATTGCAACCAATGCCGGAGGATACGGCGGGGGATATACACCAAGTAAACTGCGCGGCTATCTTGAAATCGACGAAAAAAAACTGGATGAAAACCTTGAAAGTCATCTTGACGATATAAAATCAATGTTCGGATATGATTCCGACGGTGATTTAATTATCGATTCAGGAATTGCAAATAACCTTGACAAGCAGCTTACGGCTTATGTCCGTTCCGGAGGAATATTTTCAAGCAAAACATCCGGTCTTGATGGAAAAATAAAATCATCGGAGCAAAGAATTTCACGGCTTGAAACGCAGATGCAGCAAAAAGAAGCGGATCTTAAAAATAAATATGCTCAAATGGAAGGTGCTCTGAACAGTCTCGAAACTCAGCAGAATGCGATAAATAATTTTTCAAATAGAAATAATAATAAATAAGGAAACTACGATGGATTTTTATATAAACGGAGAAAAAACTGATATATCTTTGGAAACTGAAAAAACTATAGGAGATGTGTTTAAATCATTTGAGATTATATGTGAAGAAAATAATGCAACGGTAATAGAAATTTCAGTTGATGGTGAAAAGGTTAATGCGGATATGTTTGAAAAAGTATCCGAAAAACCTATCAAAGAAAATACAAAGTTGGAATTTACCGTAATTACAAAAAATCAAATATTTGAAACATTAAAGCAGTCTGCAAAAGATTTTAAAGAACTTTCAAATCAAATGACGGAAATTCCTGTTGCAATGCAAAACGGACGGTCTGCCGATGTCCATAAAACAATAATATCACTTGCAGACAAGATAGAAGCGTTTTGCCGTACATCATCTCTTGCCTCTGTTTTTGATGAATATACAGGAATAAAAGTCGGAGAACAGGCATTAAAAGATTTTTTCAATGATTTTTTGCCTATCCTTTCCGATTTTGAAAATGCACTTAAAACAAATGATACTGTCGGAATTCAAGATATTGCTGAATATGAAATAAAACCGAGACTTGATTCGCTCACAGAAACTTTGGAGGGTCTAAAATGATTCCGGGACTTGACTTTCAAGCAGGTGACTCTCCGCTTGCATCCAGACAAAACCCTGTCATATACACGGTACTTTTAGTTGCATTGGTAATCATAGCGATTGCATTCGCCGTATGGCTTTTCTTAAAGTACAGGAAAAAACTTAAAGAAACACCGGAATTCTTAAAAAATGAAAAAGAGCGTGTTACAAAATATAAAGACATAAAGCTGCTTTCAAAAAAATACAGTCTTTCACAGCAAGAAGAGGATGTTCTTTGGTCTTTATGCCGAAAATTCAAAATTCCGAATATTGTATACATGGTTCAAGAACCGGAAAAACTTTCGCTCTACTTTAAAACCGCATACGATAACTTCAAAAAGGAATCAAAAGAAATTGAAATAAACCGGCTTTTTAAAATGAAATTCCGGCTTGACAAATTATATGCAGGCAGCCAGATAATAGAAAATACTTATTATCTTACCGCCGGAATGAATATGGATATGTTTTTTCCTGACGGAAATAAACTTAAATGCAAACTTTTAAAAACAACAAAAGATTTTCTTACCGTTCAAATACCGGAAGAGTATTTTAATTCGCCTGAACGTTATAAAGAATTCAGCAAAGCCGTATTTTCTTTTACTTCCAAAACAGGACTAAGCTACGCTTTTTTTACCCGCATATTGAGGTACGAAAGAGACCCCGGCGGAACTCCATGTGCCCTGATATCCCACTCAACAGAGCTCCTAAAAAAAATACGTCGTAGCTATCAAAGACTGGACACTATAACACCGGGAAAGTTTTCTGCCGTGCATAAAAAATCGGTAAGCGGCAAAATTCAATATGAACCGCATGGAAAGCAATATAATTGTACACTCACGAATATTTCCGGCGGCGGCTGTAGAATTCGTTCGCGGCTTCCTATAAAAGAAAATCAGCTTATATGCATTTATTTTAGTTTTGATGAGAAAAATGAAAGAGCTATAGGAAAAATTGTCAAAACAAGAAAATCACTAAAAGGCGACTTTTATAGCATTCGCATACATTTTATTAAAATGCCCCCGGAACTTCAAAATAAAATAATGGCAAAAGTTTATGGTTATTCCGATTCATAATTCAATAAATTAAACCAGCTCGAACATTTCAGTCTCATAATAGGATTCTCTAAAACGCATCGACCTGAGTGATAATAAGCTTAATCGATAGTGGCAAAACGAATGCAGTCCTCGCCGAAAACACATCTTGATTTTCTATAATTTTCAAAACCGACATTCGACCTTATATTTTTCTATACACAAATCGAATTATTATATATATTTCATTATAAATCGACGGAGGTACCAATGACAGGTCAAACAGATTTTACAAAATCAAAAGCGGAAATTTCCGAGAGAAATAAGTTTCTGGCGCGTGTATATGGATGGATGACGGCAGCCTTAGCATTGAGCGGATTTACAGCATATTATACTGCAAATAATCCTGTACTCATAAAAATGATTTTCGGCAGCGGATATGGATTTTTCATTCTTGCACTGGCGGAAATTGCTATCGTATGGATTTTATCGCGGACAATAAGAAGAATAAGCGTTACCGGCGCGGTGTTTGCGTTTATAACTTATTCCGTATTAAACGGGTTAACACTTTCATCAATATTTTTCTATTATACCGGTGCGGTCATTGCAAGAGTATTTTTTATAAGCGCAGCATTATTTGCCGTGATGACAATTTATGGGATAACGACAAAATCAAATATACGCTCCGCCGGACGATACCTGATGATGGCATTGATCGGTATAATTATCGCTTCGTTCGTAAATATATTTATGCACTCGTCAATGCTTGACTGGATTATCTCAATCATAACAGTTGTAGTTTTTTCAGGACTTACGGCTTACGATGCGAATAAAATGATGATGACTGCTGATAGAGCAGACGGAAACGATATGTTCAAAAAAGCGGCTATAATCGGCGCATTAGAATTATATATCGACTTCATAAATATATTCCTTTCGCTTTTGCGTATATTTGGAAGAGGTCGTGATTAAATCAAGCTACGCAAGAGGCGTACTGTTCATCATTCTGTCAGCATTCAGTTTTGCTGTAATGGGAGCTTTAGTGCGCCTCAGCGGAGATATACCGTTTATTGAAAAAACTTTTTTCAGAAACCTTGTATCACTAATAATTGCATCGGCGATACTCCTGCGGCAAATTATTCACAAAGGTAAAGATTCTATAAAAATCCCTCAAAAAGCGTATAAATTCCTATTACTCCGTGTTTGCGCGGGGACAATAGGAATTTTTTGCAATTTTTATGCAATCGATCACCTTATTTTAAGCGACGCCGCAATACTGAATAAAATGGCTCCGTTTTTTACCCTAATATTCAGCTTTATTTTGTTGGGAGAAAAGATAAAACCTATATCGCTTGCATGCATACTGGCTGCATTTGCAGGAGCAATTCTTGTTGTAAAACCGGGCTTTAATTTTACACAAACATTCCCCGCATTTTGCGGGCTTTTAGGCGGACTTGGGGCGGGACTTGCCTATGCGGCAATACGAAAATTAAGTATGCTTAGATGCAGCGGAAATATTATTGTTCTTTCGTTCTCTGCTTTTTCCCTTATCTGCGCCCTGCCCTATATTCCGCACTATGTCCCAATCAGTCCCAAACAATTGTTAATACTTCTTGGTTCCGGATTTGCGGCTGCAGGCGGGCAATTTGGTATAACTGCTGCATATTACAACGCTCCTGCTTCGAAAATATCAATATTCGATTTTTCACAAATTATATTTTCCGCCGCACTCGGATTTATGATTTTTAATCAAATTCCTGATATTTTAAGTTTTGCCGGATATTCGATTATAATTATCACAGCGATTGTAAATTTTATATACAACATAAAGATTCAGGAAAATAAATCATTGCCCAATGATACAAATCAAAACTCTTAAAAAAGCAAAACAATTGACTAGAAATATTCTTTTTGATAGTATACAGACATCTCGCGCGACTAGCTCAGTTGGTTAGAGTACAAGCATGACACGCTTGGGGTCTCTGGTTCGATTCCAGAGTTGCGCAAAAAGTCCGTATTGAACAAATGCGGACTTTTTTGTTTTAACGCAAGTAAGAATAAAAAATAGCGAAAAGAATCAGACTATCCCATTCTTTCCGCTATGCCAAAAAACAAGTCAATTCAAATATTAAAAATTACGGTTCAACCTTTTACAGCACCGGCTGCAATTCCTTTGATTATATATTTCTGCAACGAAAGATAGAAAATAATTATAGGAATCGAAGATATTGTCAAAGAAGCGCACATCGGTCCGTATTTATTTACCGAAAGTCCGCGAAATGCCTGTTGTGCCAACTGAATAGTTCCTTGTTTTATAACAATCATCGGCAAAAGAAAATCATTCCATATCCAAAGTGCATCAATAATGGCTATTGTAGCGACTATTGTTTTTATTAAGGGAAAAACTATTACAAAAAATATATAAAAACGTCCTGCACCGTCAATAGCAGCAGACTCTTCAAGTTCACGCGGAACGCTCTTTATAAATCCGTGAAACATAAAAATAGCTGTGGGACATCCGACCCCCCAATACATAAGTATTATTCCCGGTAAATTCATAAGATGGAGACCTGAAGCAAGTTCTCCGATCGGAACCATAATAATCTGGAACGGAATTACAAGATAAAAAGTGAAAAAGCCATATAGAATCCATGATATTTTTGAGTGAGAACGTGCAAGCGCATAGGCACACATTGCAGATGTTATAATAATTCCGCCGGTACCGAAAACGGTTATAACAAGCGTATTCATAAAGACTTTTGGAAATTGCATTTCCTTCCATGCCTGCGCATAATTTGAAAGATAAACATTTACAGGCCAACCGGAAGGATTCAATATAATATCATTAGTAGAGCGGAAAGAATTTACCACAACAAAAAACATCGGATAAATAAAAAAAACAGCGAATATAACTAAAGCTGTAGCCAATGCAACTTTCATAGCTTTAGATTTTTCAGGATACATCTTTGCCGCGTTTGAAAATAATACCTTTCTAACAAAATTCTTTTTTTTACCCATACTTATGCCTCAATCTCTTTACGTTTCATTATAAACAATTGAATACCTGTAACAATGACAATGGCAACAAATAATACCATTGCTTTGGCAGTAGCAAGACCTGCAAGTTTTTTAGAAAATGCATCAAAATAAATATCCATAACAAACGGAACCGTACCTGTCGCATAACCTGCCCGTCCAATCATTGCATAGATAAGATCAAAACTCTTCAATGCGTTTGCAATCGTCAAAAAGAATGAAACAGTCATCGAAGGAACCATAAGCGGCAGTGTTATAAAACGAAAACACTGCCATCCGGTAGCACCGTCTATTTTTGCCGCTTCAACAACTTCCGTCGGAATATTTTGCAAACCTGCAAGATAAACAATCATATAATATCCGGCACCTTGCCATACCAAAACAAGAACTAAAAGCCACGGAGTTTTATGAGAATCGGAAATCCACTTTTCAATACCTGTAATTGCAGGAAGAAGCTGATTGAACATCATCGACCATATCAAAGCTACGATAATCATCGAAAGCATATTTGGCAAAAAGAAAACCGTACGCAGCGCTTTTTGACCATAAATACCTGAATCAAGGGCTATTGCAAGCATAAATGCCAATACGTTTATACCAATGACGGAAAAAAACGCAAAAAATAAGGTAAAGCCTACAACGCCCATATTGAATTCATTTACTACCCAGCAATCAGATAAAATTCCTTTTAATTCATATATCGAAAGAAGTTTTTTTGCAGAATCGGAAACAGCAGACGCAGAAATTCCGGAAAGAGAGTTATCGGATATAAATTTATTTATCAATTCATTATGCAATCTGTCTGCATTGATAACGGAAAGTTCAAGATTATGAATAAATTCATCAACATCAGATTCTTTTACTTGTCCTGTATTTTTTACTTCTGTAATACCAAGTATCGCGCGAACAGCTCTTTTTTCATCGTATTCATCAGTACGCCAATAATTCTGTTTTTCTTCATTATATATGTATGCTTCGTTCAACTGTATCACGGATTGATTATTTTTTTGTGCACCTTTCAAAACTTCTTTTTCAAATTCATATTTTGTAATGGAACGCGGTAAAGTGGAAGTTCTTGTAAACTTTACAATAGTCGATATGTGGGGATAAAAATCTTTCTCGACTTTACCGGTAAAAATCTGCTTATAATTCGACAAACCCACGAATTTATTATATTCAGGTTCAAAGCCTGTAGATTTTACTATCCGTTCAAGTTTAAGTTTTTTTATACCATTGACGCTCAGTCTATGATAAGAATTATCGTCAGAATTAAAAGTGTATATCCCCAGAAGGAATGATTTATCCTTTTCATTTTTAATTTTTGAAATTATTTTCGATTCAAATTCCGTTTTATCAAGAATAATGGGAGTTTTAGGAGTTAAACCGTCCCAGTTTGTCAAAGATATTCCTATTCCTCTAATAAAAGGAATGATACAAAACACGCTGTATAAAACTATACAGGGAAATATAAAAGCACTAAAGTAAAAAGCTGTCTTTGATTTTTTTTCTACCATAAAATAAAGTCCAATTTTACCCTTAAAAAAAGCAGTCCGCGGTAGTAAAACCGGAACTGCTTTCCAAAATAACAGTTTATTTATTTACAGAATCAGCCCACTGGGAATCGATTGTTTTTATTACATCGGCAGCAGCTTTTTTCTGCATCATATATTGTTGTGCACCGTTCTTGCAAGCACCTTCGAATACGTCGGAAGGATACTGAGAGAATGCCCACGGCATAGAACCTTTTTCCTCTACGGATTTCATCAAATCAACGTACGGACCGCCGAAAGATGATACATCAACACCTTTAAATGGCGGAATAAGTTTGTATTCGCCGACCCAAAGAGCCTGTCCTTCTGAAGAAGTAAGCCAGTTAATAAATTTAAGAGCAGCTTCCGTTTTTTCAGGAGTTGACTGAGAAGAAACAGCAAAAGTTGAATCTACATCAGCATAAAACGTATTCATTTTCGGGTCGTTATATACGGGGAAAGGAATAAAACCGGCATTAAGGTTCGGGTTAAGTTTTTTTGCATCGGCATAAGACCAAAGTCCCTGTACCATCATTGCAGATTCACCTTTGGCAAAAGATTGCTGCTGTTCACCGCCGCCCATCTCTGCCGCAGTTTTATTCATATTTGCACGGTAGAAGTCAAGAATATTAAAAAGTTTTGCAGTATCAACTACACCGTAAGAACTTTTACCGGCACCCATATTTGCAACAAAATCCGCAGGTGCAATGTTTTTCTCTTTAAGAAGTGCTGTATGAACCATCGTAATAAAATGACCTACAGACCAGTTTTCTTTAAGAAGAGCGGCAAACGGAACAATGCCTGCATCTTCAAGTTTTTCACACACATCTTCAAGTTCGCGGAATGTCTGCGGAGCTTTTACGCCTACTTTATCGAAAATATCCTTATTATAGATAATTCCGATTCCTGCATAATCAGTAGGAAGTGCATAAGCTTTTCCATCATAAGATACAGCCGGCAAAGAACTCGGCAAAACTCTTGAGACAGCTTCCGTTTTTGAAAGATCTACGAGATATCCTTTTGAAGCATATTCGCGAACACGAGAATATGACTGCATTTGCAGGATATCCGGTAAATCTCCCTGTGCCGCACGAGCACTCATCTGAGAATCGCCGTCATTAGGAGTGATTAGGGTGTTAATCTTTATTCCGGGATTTGATTTTTCAAATGCCTTGACGATGTTTTTAAGTCCCTCTTGATTCTCCTGCTTGTAGTAGTACATTTCAAGCGTTATACCGCTTGAAGAAGTTTTTTTCTGGCAGCCCGTAAAAAATGCAACCGCAAGAGCAGCTGCAACAACCGAAACAAGTATCTTTTTCATTATTTCCTCCGTAATTTGAAAGATAACTTTTTTTATCCAACGGCACTTATGCCTTTGGAATTTCCACACATTATAGGTCTTGAATTTTCATTTGTCAAACAACATATCCGTACTCACAACATATAGGACTCAGAATGTTCCGACGAGCAAAAATACTCTCAAAAAACGCTTTTTTATTCGCAGTGAGTCCTGTTTGTTTGTGAATTTATACATTTTCTTAATTTGTCGAATGTCGATTCTGTTACAAAAAACCCGACATTCCACCTACTAAATATTTTCCTGCTTTGTAAAATTGAACGGAGTTTCCTGATAAACGTAATAATTGAGCCAGTTGCTGAAAAGCAAATGTGCGGTACTTCGCCAGTAAGATTGTGGCATAAGATTCGGATCATCTTTAGGAAAATAATTTTTCGGCAAATCTATCGGCAGATTTTTTGACTTATCACGCCTGTATTCATCGGCAAGCGTTGATGTGTCATATTCAAGATGACCGGTCATAAACACTTCCCGATTATTTTTCGATTTTACCAGCGTAACGCCGGATTCTTCAGATTCGGCAAGAATTATAAGCTCTTGATTGGATTTAATATCTTGTTTGCTCAGCAAGGTGTGGCGAGACTGAGGAACCGGAAATTCGTCGTCCATGCCGCGCAGTAACGGATCATTTAAAGTTGTCCGGCGGTTTTTAAACACACCGAAAATCTTTTTGTCCGACGGATATTTCGGAATGCCGTATAAATGATAAAGACCTGCAAACGCTCCCCAACAAAGATAAAGAGTGGAAAATACATTTTCTTTTGCATAGTCCATAATCGTACATAATTCCTGCCAGTAATCTACCTGCTCAAAATCAAGCTTTTCAACAGGCGCACCGGTAATTATCATCCCGTCAAATCGTCTTTTAAATATTTCGCCGGACGGTATGTAGAATTTATCAAGATATTCCGTCCCTGTATTTTTATAGACATGCTGTTCCATTCTGATAAGGGATATTTCAATTTGAATCGGAGTATTTGCAAGAAGACGCAAAAGCTGCGTTTCTGTTGTAGCTTTTGTGGGCATAAGATTGACAATCGCAACTTTTAAAGGACGTATATCCTGTACCGAAGCACGTTTTTCAGTCATTGCAAATATATTTTCGTTTTCCAATACGCGGAATGCAGGCAAATCTTCGTTAATCTTTATCGGCATGGCATAATATAGCAAAGCGGTATCAAATTTGCTATACTCTCGCCATGTCTTCACCAGAAAACCGTAAAGCGGCACTAAAAAAATTAAAGCTGCTTATATACAATCCGAAATACGATATAAATATTTTCAGAAAAAGAATAGACGATGCTTTTCATACGCCGTTTTTACCCGGTCATGCAGAAAACAATGAACATAACTACGGCGGAATTTTATGTGATGTTTTAGTGCCTGAAATTCATTCTTCAAAGCGCATAATGCTCTATATACACGGCGGATGTTTTACAGGCGGTTCCCGCTCTTCTTATAGAAACTTTTGCGCAGCTTTGGCAAATCGGGCATTCAGCCGTGTCGTTGTTCCCGAATACAGACTTGCACCTGCCTACCCTTTTCCTGCGGCACTTGAAGACATCCAAGCAGTTTTTCGTGCACTTTTTGCCGATGAACAAGCTGCGCGCTCTCTTGATTTCCGCGCAGATGAAGCTGCAGGTCTTGAAAATTTAAGCGAAATTGATAATCAGCCGGAATTCATCATAGGTGCGGACGGTGCCGGTGCAACAATTGCGCTCGCACTTGTTTTAAATCTCCGTGAACGATATAGAAAGTGCATAAAAAATATTGTGCTCTTCAGCCCATGGCTGAATCTAAGTGATTCGTCTCCGCTTAAAACCGGTAAAAAAATAAACGACGGAATTATGAGCGGTGAATGCTTAAAATACAGCGGAGATTCTTATACATATTCCGGAAATCTTGAAAATCCTCTTGTGTCTCCGCTATTTGCGCCGAAAGAATTGCTTACCGATTTTCCGCCCGTATATATGCAGATGGGTGCAAATGAAATTCTTCTTGAAGATGCAAAGAAATTCGACAAACTGTTGAAAGAAAACGGAGTACAATGCCGCCTTGATATATGGAAAGACATGATGCACTTATTCCAGCTGGCAGATGAATATCTTGATGAAGCCCATGATGCCCTGAATGTTTTTTCCAAATTGATATGCGGGATGGAAAAAGACGGTACGGAGCGTCTGTGTTTCGAAAACAAACCGCGTCTTGAGCGCAGTTTAAGGGCGGAAGCGTAATGGAGCTTCTTTCTCCTGCCGGAAATGTTGAAAAATTATACTATGCCTACGCTTACGGGGCGGATGCCGCTTATATCGGTCTAAAGAATTTTTCGCTGCGCGTAAAAGCGGATAATTTTTACGCCGACGAATATAAAAAGGTCGAAGAATTAAAGTCCCTTTTTCCAGGAAAAAAGCTGCATTGCGCTCTGAATATAATATTTCACAACCGCGATATTGATAATTTTATTTCAAATATTGACTATTTTAAGCTTTATCCGATTGACGCGTTCATCGTGCAGGATTTAGGGATAGTGCCGATTTTGCAAAAACATTTCCCCGAAACTGCGCTTCATTTGAGTACACAGGCAAGCTGTATAAATCGGCAATCCGTAAAAATGTATAAATCTTTAGGATTTTCACGTATCGTCTTGGGACGTGAAATATCGCTTGATGAAATCCGTGAAATTAAGGATTCAGTCCCCGATATTGAACTTGAAGCGTTCGCGCACGGAGCTATGTGCATTGCTTACGCCGGAAGATGCTTAATGAGCGCATATCTTACAGGACGAAGCGCGCAGGCGGGTGCCTGTTCTCACACTTGTCGTTGGGATTTCGACGTTCTTGCATCAAAAGATGCTGCAAAAAATTTTGCAGAAAGCGGCGAAATGGCTTTGCGCGAAAAAAAACGTCCGGAAGAATATTTTCCTGTTTACGAGGGAGATAATTTTACCGCCGTAATGTCGAGTAAAGATTTGCGCATGATAGAACATCTCGGCGATATGAAAAATGCCGGTATCGATTCGATAAAAATCGAAGGCCGCATGAAAAGCGTTTATTATGTTGCACTTGTAACCCGCGCCTATCGGAAAGCATTGGACGCGCTTGAAGGAAAAATCACAAAAGAAGAAGCACAGCCTTTTATCGATGAGCTTGAAAATGTCAGCCATAGAAAATCCGGTACAGGATTTTATTATAATTATGCCGACGCGGATGAAACCGTAAGCGGCGCGGTTGACAGCGGTTATGTTCTTGCTGCGGAAGTAGGAAAAAAAATATCAGATGCAGAAGCGGAAAAAATTTTTAATACCGGCGCAGAATATGAGTCAACAAGATTGAGGGAACTTGAAGCTATGCACCCTGCGGCAAGAAATGCCAGACTTCAAGATTATGCTGAACATCCGGAACGAAATCCTCCTGCGGTGAAAAAACGCGGCCGTTTTGCGCTGTACAGGCTTACACCACTTAATATGATTCACTCAGGCTCTGACGGGGATGAAATTGAAGCGGTTTCTCCCGATACAGTATGCGTAAAACTTAAACGCGGAACATGGGAACTTGTTGACGATGAAACCGGGACTCTCAAAACATGGGTATGTGCCGATCATAACTGCTTGATTTACACAGGCGTTCCGCTTGAAGAAGGCACATTACTCAGAATTAAAAATGTTGAATATGAAAAAAATCAAATAAAAGATTCGGGGAGATAAAAAGAATACAGAAAACGGAATCTTATGAAAAAGATATTTGGAATTTTGCTTTTTTTTGCGTTTAATTTTTTTTGCGATGCGCAAAATATCAATTTTTTTACATCAAAAATAGAAAAGACTTTAACCGGCGGACTTACATTCAGGCATTTGTCTGATTTTTCTATGGAAAATGCAGCCGCAGACATTTGCTTTTCTGCCGATATGAAAGAACTTTCGTTTAATTCAGGTTTTAAACTCCAAAGCGGCATATTTGATTTTACGGCGCAGGCTTGTTATGCCCCAACAATTGCAAGGCATTTTAATGTCGGCATAATGTCGATCTTTCATGTCAACGTTTATTCCGATATTTTTTCGGAAATAGACTTCCTTACCGGTTTGTATCTTAAATACGACACTCTTAAACACTTTAAAATTTCATCAGGTATCTTTTATTTCTACAAAGAAGCGCGCATTTTCTCCATTGCAGATAAAATTCCGCGTATTTACAATCACAATCTTGCCAAATATATTGAATTTTGCTTTGCGCCGATTCAAAATCTTTCTTTATATATGAATATTGCGTCATACACTTATTATAGATACACATTGTATTTTTCGCCGGATTTAAAATTAGGCGGAGAGTACAGATTTTCCGATTGGTTATCTTTAGGGAATGAATGGGATTTTCAGTACATCGATATGTTTACGCTTAGTGCGAATTATAACGGTTTTGAAAATCGATTTTTTGTAAAATTGAGGTTTTAGCCGAAATGAAATTTATTATGATACACGGAATGCCTAAAATAATGCTCAAATCTTTTATTTTGACCGTACTTGCCCTGCCCTTTTTCGGATGCAGATTAAATTCTTACGGATTAAACGAATTTCTTTACAGACCTTCAGGTGTAAAAGAGCGTACAAAAAAAATCGAAAAACTTACCGGTACCGATGTTCCACCCGTTCCACCCGGAGTATTTACGGTTCTTGTAATTACGGATGTACATTTCGGAGCGGAAAAACTTCCTAAAAACGGACCGCGTTTTGATGATGATTTTTTTGATTGGCTCGGGAATTTCATTACGGCGAATCCGACACAAAAACCTGCGTTTTGTGTCGGTCTCGGAGATATGGCAGAACACGGCTGGGAAGAAGAATTTAAACGATATGAGGAGTTTACAGGTTATCTTAAAAAAAAGTACAACATAAAAACTTATAACGCGGTCGGAAATCACGATTTATATAATTCAGGCTGGCAGCATTATAAAAAATATCTTTATCCGTATAAGTCCCTTTATTATTTTGAAGCGGGAAATTTTTCATGGTATTTTATAGACACGGCAAGCGGTTCTCTAGGCGCAGGACAAATGCGGCTCTTAAATAAAACAATGCAGTCCGACCCTAACCCCAAAATCGTAATGACGCATTTCCCGCTTTGGGCTAACGGACATTTTTATTTTTCATTACAGGATTCGCTTGAGCGCAATTTATTGATTTCAACTTTTGCAAAAAACAATGTAAAAGCCGTTATCACGGGACATACACATAAAAAAACCGTTTCCGATTTCGGAAGATTTATGGAATACAATCATCCCGGTTTTTTTGCAAAAGCCGGATGGGGACTTATTACTGTAAATCCAACTACAGAAGAAGTAAGTTCTGAAATTTATTATCTTCCCGTAAGCCGCGCACTTTCAATACGTTTCCCAAATCGGGAGCTGTGCAACGGAGAACAGTGTTCCGCCGCACCCGTACAAAACTGATTTTTTACGGATTCTACTAAAATCTCCGGCCGCATATCTCTAATATTCGCTCTCATGCCCTGCAATGTCAACATTATCCCACTCCGCAGCAATAGTTCTGTGCTCTATGTCCGGGATTTTTTGAAATATGCGGCAGTCCGCGCGGTGAATGATTACGCCGCGCCCGCGAGAAACATAACCGACAATCGGGTCTTTAAACTTCGGCGCACAGCATTTTGCAAAAGTCAGCATAAAATTCGTAGTGTTTAGGATTTTTACTTTACCTGTTTCATGGATTATATCTTCCGCGCCCTTGCCTTTTTTATGCGCACGCTTTTCTCCTCGCTCCGAGCGTGCAGATAATTTTTCTTCACGCGCCTTTTGAGCGATACCTTTTTCTGCTGTAACTTTATCTGAAAAATTCGGGTCGTTATTCGTAAGCCATGCGTGAATTTTTTGGCGCGCTTTAGATGTTCGAGCATATTTCAGCTGTGTTTCGGTCGGGTGCGCCTGAGGATTTGTAAGAATTTCGATAATCTGTGTGTTTGCAAGCGGCTGTGTAATCGGAATAATTTTGCCGTCCGCCTTTGCGCCCACGATTTTTTCACCGATTGCAGAATGCACCGCGTATGCAAAGTCAATCGCCGTCGAATTAACGGGAAGCTGCTTTACATCTCCGTTCGGCGTGAACACGACAATTTTGTCTCCAAGCAGGTCGTTTTTAAATTCCTGAAAAAAACGGTCATCCGTGATGTCCTTGCTGCGCAATTCCCGCAGTTGGTTAAAAATCGAAAGATTATTTACGTCAACAAGGTCATGCGTCAAACCTTTTTTGTAAAGCCAGTGCGCAGCTATTCCGTGTTCGGCAACGTCATGCATTTTTTGCGTTCGTATTTGAATCTCGAGCGGTTTATCCCCACACATGACCGTCGTGTGGAGCGACTGGTAACCGTTGGACTTCGGCATAGCGATGTAATCTTTAAAACGACCGTCAAGCGGTTTCCATAAACCGTGAACGATACCTATTAGCGTGTAGCATTCCGCGTTTGTGCGGCAAATTGCACGCAACGCAAGCAGGTCGAACAACTCTCCCGCCTCTTTGTTGCGCTTTCTCATCTTTTGATATATCGAATAAAAATGCTTTGCGCGGCTTTTAATCGAGATTTTTATTCCAGCTTTTTCCGCCTCCTTAAGAATCGCCTGCGTTGCTTTTTCAAGCGTTGCCGCACGTTCTTCTTTCTTTTGCGCAACAACCGCTTTGATTTGTTGAAAGGCATCGGGATTCGTGTATTTAAGACTCAAATCTTCAAATTCATTTTTTTCCGCAGACATACCGAGCCTGTCGGCAAGAGGAGCCCAAATATCGATAACTTCCTGTGCAAGAGCAGTTTGCTCTTCCGACGGCAGAGTTTTGATGTTGCGGATTCTGTCGAGCCTGTCGGCAAGTTTTACAAAAATGACGCGCACATCGTCTACCATTGCAAAAAGCATTTTGCGTATAGCGTCCGCCTGCTGCAAAGTTTTAGTGTTTATCGGAAGACGCATAATCCGCGAATTGTCACGCACAATTTTTGCAACCGCATCTCCGAATTTTTTGCGCACTTCATCTTCGGTTACACCGTGATTATAAACATCGTGCAAGAGACCTGCGCAAATGCAGTCGGAATCAAGTGTATTTTGAGCAAGAATAAACGCAGTCCTAAGCGGATGAAGATAATACGGTCGTCCGCAGGCGCAATTTTCAGTCCCGCATTTAAGACATAAGAAATCCCACGCATTTTTGATTCGAGCTTTGTCTTCCGTCTGATAGGCCGGAAAAGCTTCAAAAAATTCTTCCAATAGAGCGGCAGTGTCCGCCGTATCGGACTTAAAACTGAATTCCGTACTCATACTGTACTTTAAGATAACAAAAAATGCGGAATATAACAATGTTCGCAAGTTTTTCAAATCGTTGACAGGGTTAATGATACAAAGTATCATTAAAATATGGAAATTGACAAAAAAGCTTTATACAACATAACTTACGGTCTTTATGTTGTAACGTCTAATGATGGCTCAAAAGATAACGGATGTATCGTAAATACTGTCGTTCAAGTTGCGGATTCTCCGCTTACGGTTTCTGTTTGTATAAAGAAAAAAAATTATACGCATGAAATTGTAAAGAATTCCGGAATAATGAATGTAAATTGCCTTACGGTTAATGCAAAATTCGATGTATTTGAAAAATTCGGATTTGTCAGCGGACGCGATAAGGATAAATTTGCCGGTGAAACATTAGAAAGAACCGAAAACGGTCTAATCATATTACCGGCAAATGTAAACACTGTGATTTCGCTTAAAACCGAGCAGTATATCGATTTAGGAAGTCATGGAATGTTTATCTGCACACCGACGGAATGCCGGCTGCTGTCTTCCGATGAGTCTATGAGCTATAATTTTTATCAAAATAATGTAAAACCCAAACCTAAAGAACAGAAAACCGGCAAAAAACGATGGGTTTGCAAAGTTTGCGGATACGTATATGAAGGTGATGAACTCCCGAGCGATTTTGAATGTCCTTTATGCGGTCATCCGGCAAGCGATTTTGAACTTATGGAATAAACTCCGCAAATCAGCCTATCTCTTTTATTTGACCCGCAGATGTTAATCACTTACGGGTCAAATCTTTGTATCTCCCTATAAAAAAATATTTTCACAAGTTTTTAAAATATAAACGGCGGAATACTGATTTAAGAATTCCGCCGTCTAGAATTAAATTTTACTTGGTAAAATTATTCTGCGCTGTTTTTAGCTTCTTCTTCCTTTGCCGGCTCTTTTTTGTCGGATTTCTTTTCCGCGCTCTTGGCTGCATTAGGATCTTCCTGAGCTTTTACAGTCATTGAAATCGCCGCAGTTTGTGCTTCATAAAGCTTTATGGTCGCATGATAATTTCCGACCGATTTGATTACAAGACCGGGAATTTCTATTCGTTTGCGCTCAATTTCAAAGCCGTTTTTGGCAAGAATATCGGCAACAACCTGCGTTGTAACCGCGCCGTAAAGTTTTCCGTTAGAACCCGCCGGCATAACAATTTCAAATACGCTTCCTTCGAGTTTTTCTTTAAGACTTCTTGCATTCTGCCTTTTAACTTCTTTCTTTGCTTCGATTTCAGCTTTTCTTGCTTCAAAAATCGCTGCAGTTGTTTCGTTATAAGGAACTGCGAAATTTCTTGGAAAAAGAAAGTTACGCGCATAACCGTTTGCAACATTCTTTACATCGCCCTCTTCTCCGAGGTGTTTTACATCAACATTAAGAATAATCTTCATATTACAAGCTCCTATTCTATTTTTAAGAATAATAGATTTTGCGGCGCGTCATCAGGAGTAGAATCGCTGCCGCAGATTTTTTACTCCGCTACAAACGGAAGAAGACAAATTGAACGTGCGCGCTTTATGGCGGAAGCAAGCTCTCTCTGATGCTTTGCGCAAGTACCGGTTATGCGGCGAGGAAGAATCTTACCTCGTTCCGTTGTAAAGCGGCGCAATGCGTCTACATCTTTGTAATCAATCTTGGTTTTGTTTGTGCAGAAGCGGCAGACTTTTTTGCGGAAGAAAGTTTTACCTTTCATGCGTCCGCCTTCACGACCGTCGTCTTCACGTCCCTCTGTTTCGTTCGCGGCAGTTGTCTGCACCGCTGCATTATCTTCAAAATTTTCGTTATCTTTTGTTTCTTCTGACATAATTTACTCCAAAATGTTAGAAAGGAATATCTTCGGGGAAATCGCTTTCCGAACCTGCAAAACCGCCGTTATCGTACCCCTGCTGCATGGACGATTGCTGCCGCACTTCCGTTTTAGGTTGGAATCCGCCGAATGCACCCCCGGTCTGCTGACCGCCATCCGATTTTCCGCCTAAAAGCTGTACGTTATTTGCAATGATGGAAACTTTACTGAACTGTTGTCCGTCTTTTTCCCATCTGTCCTGCTTCAAGTATCCGTCGACTGCAATCTGCTTACCTTTTGTAAGATAAGGTTTCAGATTTTCCGCAGTTTTTCCCCACAACGTAACATCGAAGAAATTCGCTTCTTCGATCCACTGATCGCCGTTTTTACGGCTTCTGTTGACGGCAATACTCAAATCAGCCTTAGCTTGTCCGTTTCCGACATAAGCAAAACGGGGTTGTCCGTTTCTGCGGTTTTCATCGACACCGGCAGTAAGCCGTCCAACAAGAACTACGTGATTTAAATCCGTCGCCATGTTTTACCTCTTTTCCGGTGATTATTTTTCTTCAATCTTTACAAAAAGATATTTAAGCAGTTCGCTTTGAAGCTTAAACGTACCGTCAATTTCGGAAATTTTGTTTGGATTAAGTTTGACTGTGAAAAGGATAAAGCGACCGCGCTTTTGTTTTTTCACTTCGTAGGTAAGATCTCGATCGCCGAAAAGTTTTTCATCTTCAATTTCTGCGCCGAAATTTTTGAGTGCGCTGCGTACTTCTTCTGCGCCTCTTTTTGATTTTTCCTCATCAAGCGGAAAAATCGTCATAAGTTCATACTTTCGCATAATTTCTCCTTATGGACAATTGGAAACTCATACGAGTCTCAAGGGGTGTGGCTGGAATATTATCAAAACGATGAACTGCGGTCAATAACATATAATCGGATTTTCAGAGCAGCCGCATATATACTCTGAAGTCTTTTAAGCGGATAATTTAAATCCTTATTCCAATTTTGCGTGAGATTAAACAAATTTTATTTAAACTCGTAAAATTCTGTTGACGTAAGAGTAAGAGTGATTTATATTTTCCCGCGAGAGAAAAAAAATACTGCACAGCACGATGTACCGGTCTTTTAGGAGTCCTGAATGTCCTTTGAAAGTAATGCTTCATTTGTAGAGTTTTTCAATGATCCGTTTGTATTTGATGATGAATACGATGACGATTTTGATGATGATGAACCGGATGCGGATTTGGATGAATTCGATGACGATGCGGAAAGTTATGAAGAAGCTTTCGAAGACGAATTCGACGACGTTGACGAACCGTATGATGATGTAGAAACGGAAGACGGTTACGGTTCTTCTATCGACTATGGTGAAGATGAACTGTTGGACGAGACTTCCGACGGTTTCGACGACGAAGATTCCGACGAATAAAAAGCACAAATCATATTTGACGGTCTCTTAACTGCGAATTAACAAGAGACCGTTTTCATCGCTTTTTATCTCAAATATCGATATTCTCCAATTTTAAGTGAATTTTTCATTTAAATTATCTTCATATCTCAAATTTATTTGCTCGGAGACTTCAACGTTCCGACGCTTCGGCAGCAAGATTGTTGATTTTCAATCATTAATTCAAAAAATCAGAGTATCGAAACTTATGAAATAAAAACGGATTTTTATTATACTGAAGCGCATGACTACGGAAGCGAATGAAAACGATGAAAATGAAACTTTTTCGCTAAAGGAAGATGCGGGCAAACGAATCGGAAAAGGAAAGCCTGAGCATATTTTTATTGAAGGCGATAATTATCCTGCATTAAAATTACTGGAAAAAGATTTTAAAGAAAAAATCGGAATCATATATATTGATCCTCCGTATAATACCGGCAAAACGTTCACATTCAGCGACGCAGATTTCAAGGATAAACACGGAGCTTGGCTTTCATTTATGGAACGCCGTCTAAAAGCGGCACACAAGCTTCTGCGTCAAGACGGATGCATATTTATTGCAATCGGTATGGAAGAATTATATCGGCTTAAAATTCTCTGCGATGAGATTTTCGGAGAGGAGAATTTTGTCAACGATTTTATGTGGCTTCACGGTAAAGGTAAAAAAGATAAATGGTCGCGAACGCTTCAACAGTCAAATTTGTGTTATGCAAAAAATAAAAAGTATTTGCGTCCGTTTTTCGATTTTGAAATGAGCAGCTGGGCGAAAACAAATCTCGACGGAGATGAACGGGGCAGCTGGTTTTCAGGAAGCATTTCATTCAGCGAGAGACGCTCAAATCCTCTGCACAAGAATTTTTATGAGATTCAATCTCCGTCCGGAAAAATATGGAAGCGGCAATGGCTTGTGAATCGCCAAGCAATGAATGAACTGCTTGCACAAAACAAAATATATTTCGGACCCGCGCCGGAATATAAATCGGTACCGCGTATAAAAATATTCAACGGCGAACAAAACAAAGTGATTCCTAAAAATATAATCAGCGGAACGGGAACAACCCGCAGCGCACAGGCTTATGTCGATTCACTGCTTGGTGAAAAACACTGCTTTGATAATCCCAAACCGGTTGAACTTGTCCGTCGGCTTATCAGCATTACAGGAATGCCGCTTGATACGATTGTAATGGATTTTTTTGCCGGCAGCGGAACAACTCTTGAAGCCGTAACGGAACAGAACATTGCCGACGGAGGATGCAGGCGGTGTATTTTAATTCAAAAAAAAGAAACTATAAAAAACAATTCAAAATATTCCGACATTGCGGAATTATGCTTTACGCGCGCGGGAAAAATCTTAAAAGCCGGCAGTATAAAGTATTTTCATCTTCAGCCAGAGTAAATCGGTCCGGAAGAAATTTCTCTCTCCTCAAAACATATAACGTCCGTTTAGAGGGGCGATTATAAACATCAATAAAAAAGTAAAATAATTTTTACGGATGCAAAGGAAGATTTACAATCATTTCGCCGTCGAGTTTATTGTTATGCCATACATTACCGCGGTGATGCTGCCATGAATAATAATTGAATAATACATTACCGTCATCTGTTTCAAAATCAACATGAAAGCGATTGGAAAGTTCTGTTTTTGAGCGGTATATTTTCACTTTCTTTATGCTTTTAGTAATTGTTTCAGTATGCTTTTTTCCAAGCAGAATTGCCGTTTCCGTCTTTTTATACGTTCCGGTTACAGTATATTCTCCTTCGGCATACTGTGAAATAAAGGTATTATACAACTCTAACGCAGTTGTACCTTTGGGAAAAACATATTTGCCGGTTTTTATAAATCCGCTAATTTCAACTTTTGTAAATGAATCTCTATCATCACCATCATCGAGTTTGCACGCAGCAAAAGTCATAAATGATACTAAAACCAAAAAGAAAAATATTTTACGTTTCATATATTTTTACACCTCGAAGCATAATAGCATGGCGATACGTTAAAAATCAAATCGAATTAAATGATTAGAAATATCATAAAACACGATAGAATATATTTTAGTTTTTAAAATTATCTTGGACAACTGTGATTTTTCATAAAAATTGGCATTTCATTGAAAATCGCAGTCTTTTCTATTAAAATGCGCAAAAATAATCGAGGTACGCTATGATTTTTTCTCCGGTTGAGATTCAGGAAACGGTAAATATGTTTATGCGGCAAAAGCTGGATATCCGCGCGATAACGTTGGGCATAAATCTTTTGGATTGCGCGTGCGATGACGGCAAAAAAAGCCGCCGCAAAATGTACGATAAAATTATGAAGTATGCGTCGCGCCTTGTGCCGGTCGGACGGGAGATTGAAACGGAATTTGGGGTGCCGATTATCAATAAGCGGATTGCGGTAACGCCGATTGCCCTCGTTGCAGGTGCGAGCGGTGAAGCGGATTTTACCGAATGGGCGCTGGAGCTTGACAGGATTGCAAAAGAGCTTGACGTTGACTTTGTCGGCGGCTTTTCCGCGCTCGTGCACAAGGGAATGACGGCTGCCGACCGCGCGCTCATCAATTCTATTCCCGAAGCGATGAAATTAAGCGACCGCGTCTGCTCTTCGGTGAACGTCGGCACGTCGAAAAACGGAATCAACATGGACGCAGTTAAATTAATGGGCGAAATCGTCAAAAAGACTGCGGAAAATACGCGCGAAAAGGACGGGCTCGGCTGCGCGAAACTCGTCGTGTTTTGCAACGCGGTGGAAGACAATCCCTTTATGGCGGGCGCATTTCAGGGCGTCGGCGAGGGAGAAGCGCAGCTTTCGGTCGGCGTAAGCGGGCCGGGCGTTATTCTTGCGGCGGCGAAGGATTTTAAAGACCGTCCGCTCGATGAACTTGCCGACGGCATCAAAAAGATGGCGTTTAAGGTGTCGCGCATGGGGCAGCTGGTCGGAACGGAAGCGGCGGCGCGTCTCGGCGTCGATTTCGGCATTTTGGATTTATCGCTTGCTCCAACTCCGGCTGTCGGGGATTCGGTTGCGCGTATTCTTGAAGAGATTGGGATTGAATCGACGGGGGCGCCGGGAACGACTGCGGCACTTGCCATGCTCACCGATATGGTAAAAAAAGGCGGCGTTATGGCGAGCACTCGCGTCGGCGGGCTTTCGGGTGCATTTATTCCGGTCAGCGAAGACGAAGGAATGATAAACGCCGTCCGCGCCCATTCGATTTCCCTTGAAAAACTTGAAGCAATGACGACGGTCTGTTCGGTCGGGCTTGATATGATTGCAATTCCGGGCGATACGCCTGCAACGACCATCAGCGGCATTATGGCGGACGAATTTGCAATCGGCATGGTCAACAACAAAACGACTGCGGTCAGGCTCATTCCCGTGCCGGATAAAAAAGAAGGCGACTGGGCGGAATTCGGCGGACTTTTGGGCGGCGCGCCGGTTATGGCGGTCAATCCGTTCGGCTGTGCGGACTTTATCAACCGCGGCGGGCGCATTCCCGCTCCCATTCACAGTTTCAGGAATTGATGACATTCGTTCCGCTTGCGGCGATGGACGCGGACGGGCTCGGCACGGTTTTCCGCTTTATGGAGCAGCATGAGGAACAATGCGTTCAACTTGCGGAAACACTGCGCCGCTCGGTGAAAAATGCGTATGCAGTCGTCTCAGGAGAGTGTGCGGGTGAATGGCTGACTGAATATATTCAACATGATGAAAAAAGCGGATTTATTTACGGCGTAATCAATTTCCGAAGCACGATTTTACATTGTCTGCCGTTTGCAGATATGTCGGCGGCTGAAACAAACTCTGTGCGCGGCGGAAAACAAAACGGCGCGGAGAGGCAAGACTTTGAAACGCCGGCAAAAGATTTTATCTACGCGTTTGCGGATTTTTTTGCCGCGCGTAAATCTGCATTCCGCGTTTCGTGCGTAAACGGAAGCGAAGGCGGCGCAAAACTTATCTTAGCGGCATTGAAAGACGCGCGCATAAATCTTGCACCCTCGCAGGTCAACGAATACTCGCTTTTCGGGCTTTCGGCGGCGGACTTTTTACGCATTAAAGAACCGTTGCTGCAAAACGGAGCGCAGATTTTCCGGTGCCGGAGTGAGATGGCTGCCGCCTTGTTCGATACGCTGTTCGATTTGCAAAAATGCTACGAAATCGAAGAAGTGCTGCCTGAACACGACGTATTTTCCGAAGACATCTGCCGCCTGCACCTAAAATTCGTATTGCGGACGCAGTATGTTGCCGCCGTACTTTTGCCGGACGGCACTCTTGCAGCAAAAGCGGGAACGAACGCGTTGGGCTTTCACTCGGCACAGATAGGCGGCGTATATGTAAAACGTGAGTTCCGTCGGCGGGGATATGCGTTCGACGTACTGTACTGCGTTTTAAAAAATGTGTTTGCGGTAAAAAAAAACGCTGTACTTTTTGTAAAAAATACGAATGTACCTGCGTTATCACTCTACCGCTCATTGGGATTCAAAAAACGAAACGGATATATAATTGCATATTTCAGGTAAAATCCGTAAACTTAATTCATAATGAGAAAGTACGGCGGGCAAGCGGCGGTTGGTGGGAATGCGAGGGCGATGGAAAATGGGTTTTACAGACTTAACCGGTTTTTCGCCCCTTCAAGTTTGCCTGCTGCAAACTTGCTATAAATGGCATTCGTACGGAGCGGGACGTTACGGGCGTACGGTCAACCTGCGCCGGATTGGAGGGGCGGGCGGGAGCACGTTGCGAAGCAATGGAGTCGAAAGCCGGAACCCCGAAAAGCCGGTTGGAAAATGCGTTTGCGCTCTGATTTTTACTATATATATGGAAAATAAATAAAGAATGGAGAAAATCGTGACTGGTCAATTGATTGCAAAAATTGCAGCGTTTGTGCTGTATCTGGGATTTATGGTCGTTATCGGACTTCG
>CAUUGI010000008.1:0-45362 GCA_963544675.1 uncultured Treponema sp. | reverse complement strand
TATCAAAATGTCCGATTGGAATACCTTTATTTTCAAGATAGGCTCTAATCATTCCATATGATTCAACTTGTGAATACTTTTGTACATTAGACCCAATAATCAGCAACCCAGACGCAGAGCGTCGGGATATTAAACCTTCCGCACGAATAAAATCTTCGCTCTGTAGGTATGTATAAAATGCAAAATGAGTTTAATTATCGTTTACCTGTCCGCGCAAACCGAAAACCTGTATAGCCGTAATATTCATTCGGATCAAAAGCATAGCGGTCTGCGGCATAATAAAATAACGTATATTCAGACCAGCTTCCGCCGCGGCTGATACGTTTGCTGCCATATTCCGGGCCGTACGAAACGCCGGCTTGCCCGCTATAATCCGCGTACCAGTCCCAACAGAATTCAAGAACATTGCCGCTCATATCAAAAAGCCCTGCCCCATTGGCATTGCCGCTGCCGGGTTTTACATCACTTTCAAAAACCGTACCTGCCGTCCCTGCGCTCATTACAGAATTCGCATTGGAATATATCCATGCAACGCGTTCAGCATCTTCTTGACTTCCAAAATCGCCGCTGGCTCTATTTCCGACTTGCATTCCATCGACTTTCTTTCTGGCAGCATATTCCCATTCAGCTTCGCTGGGAAGTCTGTACCCGTCGGCATTCCAATTACATACGGCAAGATCGCAAGCGGCAGTATCGGAAGAATCTTTTAAGATTTTCCCGGATGAAATATAACACGGCGTATACCCCTGAAGTTCACTGTAAGCATTGCACCAAACAATCGCATCATACCAACTAATCATTGTTACGGGAAATCTTAATTCGTCATTAACAGGTTCTTTTCCGCGCCGTCCTGCAGTCCCTTCCTGTCCGGGATTCAAAAAAACATACCCAATAGATTCAGCACGGATACGGATTTCATACCACAACAAATATGTAGTTTCATATTTATTTATATAATAAGAATTAAGACTGCGTTTTGCAGTAACAGCCTGAACACCTTCACCAATAATGAATTCTGCACCGTCCTTTGCAAGAAGAACCATGTCGTCGTCTTTGAAGTTCAAAAGATTTTTTTCAGAAATATTTTTGTTTTCATTCGATGCGGCTTTTTTTGCAGGTTTAAACGGATCTCTCCAATATTGCTGAGCGAATACTGCATACGAAAGTATCGAAATCACAATAAAAAGGAATTTTACTTTAGACATAATAATGCAGCTCCCGATAAATCCGGCTAAATCCGTGTGATACTCAAGAGAGTTTGATAAAAAGTTATTTTTTCCGTATAGCCGGAATAAAATGAATCAAATAATCAACGAAAGAAACATAACTTAACAGCACACACACGGCGAACATAAAAAACAGAACAGTACGTACAACGTAAATATACGGAGAAATATCAAGCCCCAAACGCAATACGCTTTCCGCCGAAAGCATAAGAATACCTGAAGCAATATAAAAAACGGTTTTAAGTTTACCGCCTTTACGAGCCGCAATTGTTATTCCTTTTACGGAAGCCGCAAGTCTGACGAATGTCATTGAGAATTCCCGATAGAGAATCAGTACAAAGAATAAAATCGGTATATACGGACGCTCAGATTTACTTATAGAAGAAAATGCACACAAAAAAACCGTAAGATTCAAAATTACATCTGCAAACGGGTCAAACAATTTGCCGAAATCGCTTACTTCACCCAATTTTCTGGCGTAATGACCGTCAAGATAATCAGTAAATTCAGCCGCAATAAGCAACGGAAGCATAAGGAATGCAGAAATTCTCGCAGCCGGCACGGAGCAAGTCCAAATCGGAATATAATATAGCAGAAAAAATATAGGAGCAAAAACAGCCCGCACAAGTGTAAATTTATTAGACAGCTTCATAGCACGATATTATTTTGTAGCAAATTAAAAGTCAACAGTTGCATTGTTTCTGCATAATCCCTGAAAATCACATCCGCGCCTTAAAATCCTGCACAACACTTATTGCAGACGAAATCGAATATTCAGGCAAAGTTTCCGAAGCAATATGCAATGCGCGTTCTACGATAACGGCAGAATTTGTAACTCCCTGCAAGACAAGGCCGTCGTCTTTTATAACAGCCCGCAAAAATTCAATAGCCAGATGATGTTCAAAAACCAGTTTATTTACAAGATGCTGACATTTCAGAAGTTCCGTAAGCCGCTCTTTTCCTGCAGTTTCTTTTTCCGAATTAATAAAATTCTTCATCATACCGCATATCAGTTCGGACGCAGAATCCGCTGTAAAAACTCCTGTATTTATAACCATTAGGAAATGCGAAGAATCATCAATTTCTACATTAAAAAAACTTTTGTGGAATCCGCGTCTATTATTGTCGCTTTCCGTAATACGCTGCATGGCTTGTTTTTCTGTCCAATTAAATTCTTTTTTCAGACGTTCTGCACGAATTTCATTTTTTGCCACAAATCTAAGTGAAATAAGATTCGGTAGATTTTCCAAAATTAAAAAAGCACCGCGTCCTATTAAAACGCAATTATCCTGCGAAGCGGCTTCAAGTATCGCAGTTTGAAGATAATTTAGATATTCATCTCTATCTTTTACAAGCGAAGCAAAAAAACCGGGCTTACGCTCATCGTATTTTTTCAATTTTTCAGCAGGAAATCCCAATTCAACAATACGTTTTTCTATTTCTTGGCGATTTATAAATTTATATCCCAATTTTTTCGATACAGCATCGGCAACTTCATCTCCCAACGCTGCAACCTGCCTTGATATTGCGATAATTGCCATAAAATCCCCCTTATGTACGGCGTAAATTATATTTTCAATTTTTTAAACTTATTATAGATGTGAAGTACAAGCAGCCGGAATATCCGGTTGTTTTAATTAGGTACAATTTTGAGTTTTTTTTTCAAAACTCGGCATTCAACCTAATAATAATCCGTAAGTTAGTATCTGTCAAAATAAAAACGCCCCGAAACTAAAGTCTATTACTCAAGCTCGGAGCGCATTAAAATTCTAAAAAATATAAAAACGGATTTTATTTCGATTTATATGAATCATATTTTTTAGAAGGACTGTAGACACCTTCACGATATTCACCGGAAAGACTCGGAATCTTCATCTTCATACCGGGTAGAATAAGGTTCGGGTCTTCGGGTTGCGGCATGGAATTTTTATTAGCCTGATACAAATTTTCCCATAACATGGGATTGTTGTAAACATAAGGACGACCGGCAATATTCCAGTAGCAATCGTTAGTTTCCGCCCAAGGACGAACTATATAGTATTCCGGCAGAGGATTTCCTCCCGCAGCTCCGTCGAGGGCTGCAATCGCTTGTTTTGCATAATTGAGAGCAGCCACCCAGTCTTCTTTGCCGTAAGACGCTTCCGCATTGGCATAAGATTCTTTTGCAGCCGCATACGCCATCGGGAAAGTTTTATCGATATTGGACTTTTCTGCCCAATCGATTTTATCTTTTGCAAGTTTCATCTGTTCATCGACATCATGTCTGGCTTTCATCATATCGATGTAGGCTTTCGACAATGCAGCGTTTTCTGCGGCTTTGTCAGAATATTCTACGGCAGCATCATACTGACCGGCATTAAATGCGGCTTGAGCTTTTTTAGAATATTCATCGGCAAGTTTTTGATAGGTATTCGTCGTATAGCTTGCGGCAAATACTGCGGCAGTCATAATAAACGCCGCTAAAACAGCGGAAAATCTTTTCATTTTGCTGCCTCCTGATCAGAAATATCTTCAGGGATGGAAGCTGCCTGTGCCGCAGGATCGGCATAAGAGTCATCTTCAAGAAGTTTTGCATCTGCCGATTCGATTCCCTCTACATTATCACCTGTAAGAGGAACTTCGCGATCGGCTCTAACGGCATAATTGTTGCTTTCCTCAACTTTCTTTTGAGCATCGCGCATCGCTTTTTGCGCCGCTGCACGTTTTTCCGAAACTGAAACAAATACGGATGCAAATGCCGACTTTGCATTTTTGTAGTAATTATATGCAGCTTCGGGATTTTGTTGAGCATAATTTGCATCGCCGGAGCGGAAAGCATTTACGGCTTCTCCGTATTCGGTTTTTGCGGCAACTGCTGCCATTACGCCGTCCGCATCGCGTTTTGCTTTAAAAGCTTCCATGCGTTCGTCTCTTGCAAACTTTTTGAATGCTGCAAAAATTACGTTTTTAAAAGCTCCGTTAGCCTCATCCGCTTTTGCCCGCATCGCTTCTCCCGTAAGATTCGTATCGCTGCCAAAAAGATTATCTAAATCTTCCAAAGCCGCACAGCCTCTATCATAAGAACGCTTGTCATAATCCGCATAGCCGTTTTCGTCGATTCTTTGTTTTGCTTTTTTAGCTTCTGCATAAGCCGCCAAAGCTCTGAAGCGGTTTTCGGAATCTTTTAAGCCTGTAGAAACATCTGCACCGGATTCCGACTGAAGTTTAAGCTGCTGATAAACCGCATCGGCTGCTGCAAACTGAACTTTTGCCGATTTATCGGCACCGGCTTCAATCGCTGCCTTTCTAGCGTTTTCGGCAGCTTCTAAAGCGGAAATCTCACGGGAATTATCCTGATCGATTTTCTGCTCTACCTTCTGCGCAGCATCGTCAACCTTTGTATCCGGCTTGTCTTTCGGCTTGGAACCGCAAGAAGCAAGAAACAAGGAACAAATTGCCATGCAGAGAAAAGAAACATAAATTCTCTTCAATTTGAACCTCCTAGTTCATTATTACTTTATAAAATCTTAGTTATATTTTACAATACTTTATAAAGAGTAGCAATAATCCGACTTTTTCAATAAATATCCCGTATTTTGCAAGCTCAATTATTTGATTTGTGCGCCCACGCGTATGACTAAAAACTTTTTCTGAAGTTTTTTATTTGGAGGTTTTTATGGCTGATGATTTTTCATTTACGATAACAGAATATCTCGGTATCGTTTCGGAAGGAAAAGGTGCTTGGAAACTTGAATTAAACAAAGTTTCATGGGGCGGACGACCTGCGAAATACGATTTACGAAGCTGGTCTCCCGACCATCAAAAAATGGGAAAGGGTCTTACTCTTACCGAAGATGAATTAAAATCACTTGCAAAACTTATAGATTCTTTAAAATTCGACAACTGAACAAAGCGTCCGTTTTGAAAGTTGTCGTATTGATGTATGGAACACGCATACTCCAATAAGCGAGTTTGCGATTGTGTAAACTCGCATTTATTTTCAGCAGTGCAAGGACATTCAAGCTGTTCAGCCTCAAATGTCGAGTTTTTCCAAAACTCAACATTCGACCTGTTTACTTTTCTTCCAAAAAGCCGCAGAGCATCTTATTCGCAGCCTTTATGTCGTCTTTCCAATCCTGCGCGCCCTTATACCACATTTCCGCAACAAAACGCCGCACACCGAGTTCGCGCGCTTTTTTTACGCCCGCCTCAAAATCAACGTGTCCTGTTCCGAACGGAATTTCGCGGTACTTTCCCGGTACGGTTTCTTTTAAGTGCATGGCAACAATATGACCTCTGCCGGAATCAATGTCGTCAATAACGCTCGTGCCGTATTTGCAGGCGGCGTTCGTAAGGTTTCCCAAATCGGGGTAAACGCCGAGGTACGGAGAATCGACTGCACGCACATACGCCATCGCCTTTGAGACCGTATCCATAAATTCCGTTTCCATCGTTTCAAAACCCAACAGAACGCCCGCTTTAGCCGCATATTCCGCCGATGCAAGAAGATTATCCAAAAAGTACGCACGAGTCGCCTTAGAGCCTTCTTCATAGTAAACGTCGTAACCGGCAAGTTGAATGATTCGAATGCCGAGCTCGCCTGCTAAATCAAGGGCTTTTTTCATAATATCCATGCCGCGCTCGCGGGTTTTCGTGTCGGAACTTCCAAGAGGATATTTTCGATGCCCGCTCAAGCATATACTCCGAAAAAAAAGACCGGAGTCGAACATTGTCTGCACCAATTCCTGTCGTTCTTTATGAGTGTAATCCAAGCGGGCAAGTTTTTCGTCCGTCTCATCGACGCTCAATTCCACAAAATCAAAACCGCATTCCTTTGCCGTCAACAACTTTTCCGCATAAGAAAGAGAAGCCGGCATCGCCTTTTCATACAAACCGAGCGCATAATCTTTTTCCATAGTTCAAATCTCCATTGAGTTTTATTTTTCCGCAATCTGCACCTTAAACGGGCTACATCTACACACTTCGAGCGGGACTGTCGACACTTCTCGAGCAGGACTGTCGACACTTCTCGAGCAGGGCGGGCGACACTTCTCGAGCGGGACTGTCGACACTTCTCGAGCAGGACTGTCGACACTCTTCGAGCAGGGGTATCGACACTTCTCGAGCAGGGCGGGCGGATGAGTTTCATCAAGCACTCATAAAACGCTTTGATAACGAAATATCGAACCGTTCTATTATTACTGCTGCCCGCCCCTCGAACCTTGTCCGTAATAGGCGTTTTTACCGTGTTTACGCAGATAATGCTTGTCCTGCAAAATCTTGGGAGCTGGTTCAACGGAAGGATTGAGACGTTCGGTACGCGCCGCCATCTTTGCAACTTCTTCCAGAACGACGGCGTGATACACCGCTTCTTCAGGAGATTTTCCCCACGTAAACGGTCCGTGATTTTTGCAGAGAACGCATGGAACGGAAACGTAAGATTCCGTTTGTGCCATGTCGGCAAGCGGTGCGTTTTGCATTTCCGCATCCATTTTTGCAAAATGCTCTGCAATCAAAACACCTGTGTTATATTCGTAGTCGTCATCGATTTCCGATTTCGAAAGATTGCGAACACATGGAACGGAACCGTAAAAATAATCGGCATGGGTCGTTCCGTAACAGGGAATATCACGCCCTGCCTGCGCCCAGCCGGTTGCCCACGAACTGTGAGTATGCACAACGCCGCCGATTTTAGGGAACGAATTATACAGAACTTGGTGCGTTTTTGCGTCGGAGGACGGATTTAAGTCCCCTTCAACAACTTTGCCTGCCAAATCCATGACAACCATCATATCAGGCGTAAGTTTTTCGTAAGGAACCCCGGAGGGCTTTATGACGAATAAGCCCCTTTCGCGGTCAATACCGCTTGCATTTCCCCATGTAAATGTTATCAAGCCGTGCCGCTCTAAATCCATATTCGCTTCATACACGCGCTTTTTTAATTCTTCAAGCATATATCCTCCAAAAGTCCCCTTTTAAGGGAGAGAGAGGAACCCCCGTTCAGAGCGGGGTTTCCTCTCTCTCCCTTAGACCCACTCTCTCCTTCCCGCCCTGCTTAGGGGCGTGCCCCTAAGAACCCCCAAAATTTATTCATCGCGGTTAAAATTTTCCTGTCGGAGAAACTGTAAAAATACTTCTCGCCTGCTCTCTGCCGCAAGCAAACCTATTTACCGTAGTTTTGCCGCACGGCAAAACGATAAGCGGACGGCAAAGCATATTCAGTCTCTAAAACCGCGTTTATCCTGTCCGCCCCATCTGCAAAAGTCTAAATATTGAGCGTCAGCAAATGTTCTTTCATAAAAGGGATTCTGTTCGGCGACATACTTAATTCCCGAACACCCGCTTTCAGCAACGCTTCCGTACAGCGCGTGTCGCCTGCCATCTCGCCGCAGACGTGGACTTTAATGCCCGCTTTGTTTGCGGCGCGCACCGTCATTTCAATAAGCGAAAGCACTGCCGGATGCAGTTCATCATAAAGCTCGGAGACGTACTCGTTGCCGCGATCGACCGCGACCGTATACTGAGTCAAATCGTTTGAGCCGATGCTGAAAAAGTCAACGTGCTTGACAAGTGCATCGGCAGTAAGGGCGGCGGCGGGCGTTTCAACCATAATGCCGAACGGAACGCGCTTGTATGTCTTTTGCTCGGACTTTTCCAATTCAGCATAAGCTGAATCAAGCATCTTTTTTGCCCTAACAACTTCATCTTCAGTGCTTATCATGGGAATCATAATCTCACAGTTGCCGAATTCGCTTGCCTTGATGAGCGCGCGAAGCTGCATACGGAAAACTTCAGGCGTTTTAAGGCAATATCGAATCGCCCGCCAGCCCAAAAACGGATTTTCCTCTTTGGGAATACCGAGCGCGGCAATATTTTTGTCGCCGCCGGCATCAAGCGTCCTAAACACGACGGATTTTTTTCCCATCTTTGCAAGA
This sequence comes from uncultured Treponema sp., assembly GCA_963544675.1. Lineage (GTDB taxonomy): Bacteria > Spirochaetota > Spirochaetia > Treponematales > Treponemataceae > Treponema_D. Next base: position 37,222 of record CAUUGI010000008.1, on the reverse strand, counting down.
ATTGTTTTATACGAATTGAATTGTTCGGTCTCGGTCGGAAGCCGCTCAGGATTTTCCATAAAGAGAAATTCGGTACGGAAAAGTCCGATTCCGTCAGCGTTGTGTTCCAAAACCGCATCGATTTCGGCGACGGTACCGGCGTTTGCAGTCAATTCGATGTGCGTTCCCGCCGCAGTTACACCTTTTTTATCGCGGAACACGGCTAGCCGCTTTTTCTGTTCCGTCAATATACTGATTTTCTTTTCATAGTCCGCTTTTACATTTTCTTCCGGCTCTACAATCAGCTCTCCCTTTCCCGCATCTAAAATGAGAGTATCGCCGGTTTTTATGCCGGAGTTTTCATACGAAATGCCTGAAAGCATAGGAATTCCTGCGGCCCGGCAGATAATCGCCGCATGGGAAGTACGGCTTCCGGTTTCTACGACAACGCCTTTAAGGTAAGTGCGGTCGATACGCGCCGTGTCTGCAGGCCCTATTTCCGTTGAGACGAGAATAAAATCCTGTGCAGGCGCAGACGTTCTTCCGGATTCACCTGTACGGCAGTCCATAATGATTCGGAAAATCTGCCTGAAGTCATCGGCGCGAGCCTGCATATAAGGATCGTCCAACGCCGCCATATCGGCCGCATAACCGCCGCATACATCCATAAGCGCAGTATTCATATCGACAAGTTTTTCTTTTATGCAAGCAACGGTGTCTTTAAACATCTCCTCGTCGTCAAGAATTTCCATATATGCGCCGAAAACATCGCCTTGCTCATCGGCACCGTCCGCATACGCTTTTTTTTGGAAAGAGGCGACTTCATCCTTCGACTTGGCAAGTGCAATTTTCAACGCTTCAATTTCGGAAGGAATCTTATCTTCCGTTATCGACGTTCTGTTCCCTGAAAATTTATTCGTTTTCAGGACAAACGCTTTTGCAAAAGCGATTCCTTCAGCTGCGCCCCAACCTTTTAATATCTTCATGACGTTTCCGTTATTCACTTAAATTTTCTATATACGAAGTCAATGCTTCAATCGCCTTATCTTCATCGGAACCGGAAGCGGTAATTGTAATTTCATCACCGCAGGAAATACCGATTTTCAATACTTTGACGATACTTTTTGCATTTCCGTCCTTATCGCCTTTTTTTACGGTAATATCGGATTCAAAAGTTTTTGCAAGCTGAACAAATTCCGTTCCCGGACGTGTGTGTAAGCCCGTCGGATTTTTTACCGTGATAATCGCATCTTTCATATTTCCTCCTAAGAAATCAATATAAAGAAAAAGGATAGACCGTTGCTAAATCTCTTCAACACTGTCGAATATAACAGCAAGGTCTTCCGCATTTTTTGCTCTGCGTAAAGCTCCTACGGCTTGCTCGTCGTCAAACAACGTAACTGCATTCATAATGACTTCTTCGTTCATATCGGACGCATTTTTAGCGCAGATACAAAGCACAATATCCACAGGATCGTTGGATTCATGCCCGAATTTCACAGGATTTTTAAGCGTTACAAGAGCAAATCCGGTTTTCAGTCCGCCAAATTCGGGGCGCGTATGAGGCATTGCAACTCCGGGTGAAATAACAAAATACGGACCATGCTCTTCAACCATCTTCAAAATGCCGTCGTAATACCGTTCTTCTGCAGCACCGGCTTTTACAAGCAAGTCAACACCCTTTTTTATTGCGTCTTTCCAGTCGGAAGCATCCACTCCAAGTGAAAAACTGTTATTTTCCAATATAAAATCTTTTAATATCATATCAAACCCTTATTTTATTGATGACAAATTTGCTTCTGTGAGTTTTGCTTCAATCTCTTTTTCATCAAGAAGATTTCTAAGCGCAATTATGTGAACACCTTTCTTTTCTGCAGCATCGAATGTACTGCTGAGATTTTCAGGGCAAATGACCGCGTTGTAATTTTCCGCAGTGCTTTTTGCCTCTCCTATATTTGTGTGATGAATATCAGCTGTTAGATTCATCTTTTTTAGAACCTTTGACACTTTCATCTTAATTATCTGACTTGATCCCATACCTGAACCGCATGCAACAACAATCTTTATCATAACTTCTCCTGTTAAAATCACTTGCAACCTAAGCCGCATTGTCTGAAAATCTAAAAGTCAAAGTTGAGGCTGCCCGAAAAACTTAAACAGATTGGACAGCCTCAAGTTTTTTAAGCTAAACCTTTTACAGAATCATAATCTTCGGCAACCTTAAAGTATTTGTCTTTTTTGTATTTTCCGAAGAAATACTGGAGCTGCGGAATTGCCAAAAGGAATATGATACAAACAGCAACGCCGACATACTGAAGGTTCTTCATAAGAACGCCGAATACCGGCCACACCGTATCCCAGTCGAAGTTTCCGTGCCATCCGCCGAACTTGCTCAAGCCGAAGTAGAACGCCGCAAATGCGCCGCCCAAGACCTGTAAAATACCGGAGATAAACGGCATAAGGAATACGGCTTTGATTCCGCCTTTTTTATTTGCGAAAACGGCAAATGTGGCGTTGTCAAAGAAGACAGGAACGAATCCCGTAATGATGAAAACGGGGCTTTTGAACACGATAAGTCCGATGATTGCAATAAACTGTCCGAGCGCACCGAAAAGGAATCCGAGCGTAACGGCGTTCGGATGACCGAAACCGTATGTCGCGGCGCAGTCGATAGCCGGAACGGAACCCGGCAAGAGCTTTTCGGAAATACCTTGGAAAGATTCCGTAAGTTCACCGACGAAAAGACGTACACCAAGTTGAAGAATCTGGAGGTAAACCGCAAAAGTAAATGATTTTTCAACAATGTAGAATCCGAAGTTCTGAGATTTGCTGAATCCTTTATCAAGAGTATGCATAAGATCGGGGCCAAGAATTGCAATAATTCCGCCGAAGAATATCGACATCAAAACGGCAGTTGCAACGATGTTTTCATTGAAAATCGAAAGGAATCCGGGAAGTTTTATATCTTCAAGTTTCTTTCCGCTCTTTGAACCCATTTTTGCAGCAATCTTATCCGTAAGCCATACACCGAACATCTGCTGATGTCCTACGGCAAATCCGCCGCCTTCTGTTAATTCCTGAGTGGGTCCTACAGTAAGGTTTGAAGCAACTGCCCAGTACGTTCCAAGGAAGAGTCCAAGCATTGCAACGATTTTAGGATCGCTTAAGTGCGGGAAGCAGAAAAGAACAAGCCACAGTGCAGTTGAAGACTGCTGAACCATAATATGTCCGGTAATAAATACAGTACGTACTTTTGTAAGTTTACGCGCAATGACTAAAATCAAGTTCCAGATAAAGGCTATAAGCAAAACCTGAGTCATCATTGTAAATGAGCGTCCTACGTTTTCGACAGCCGCCTGCGCCGCCGCCTGACCGAAATACGGATCTATGACAGCCGCAGTCAAATTAAACCTTTGGCTCAATCCTGCAAGGATCGGACGGAAGTTGCCTACAAGTCCTCCTGCAGCAACATTCAAAATCATATAGCCTACAGTCGCTTTTATGAAACCTGCGAGAGCCTCATAAATCGGCTTTCTGAGCAGCAAATAGCCCAAAAAGACTATAAGACCTACGAAAAATGCCGGTTTTGTCAGAATATTGTTCTGAAAAAACGACCAAACGGCAATCACTGCACCCATGTTACCTCCTGATAAAAAATCAAGCGGAAAAATTAAATTCTCTGTTTGATTTTTTACTGCACGCCTAAGCGCGCCGATTTAAATAAAAGTTTGCAACGCAAACATTTTGCTGTCGAATCCGAACATGGATTCGGCATATAATTACAGATAGATTTTATCCGGTAATCATTTTTCTACTATAAAAAAATCGTTGGACTGTTCGACAAATTCGTTATCGAACAGGTTTATTTACGGCAGCAACTCATATAATGCTATTTCATCGATTTCGCGGTTCGTTACTGCAAGAAGTGCTTTTCCGTCTTTTTTGAACAAAGCGGCATTAGCACCGCCTGCGTCTTCATCAAGAATATCGAACGCATAGCATTTTTTTTCGCTGTCGTAATAAAAGGCAAAAAGCCGCCTTTTTCCTTTTCTGTGTCCGATAAAAACATAATCTTTACCGAAAACATTTCCGTATGTAATCGCGTGTAAAAATTCGGCAGGCTCCGGATGTTCATAGACTTTTTTATAAGCTCCGTTTACATCCTCGTATATACTGATATTATCACCGTGAAACGGAGAAATTACCAGCATTTCTTTTTTGCCGTCGCCGTTCAAGTCCGCCATAATCGCATCCGAAGCGGGAGAATCTATGAGCATTTCGATTTTCCAGTCTCCGTCAGGCATTTCAGGCGGCGTGAATCTATAAACACCGTTTTCGGCACTTACGATTGCAGTCTCAACTCCGTTATGAACATCTTTCGTATAACCGTGATTTTTAGTCAGTCCGCTTTTAATTTCTTTAATCTTGAACGATTCGGCAGCCGCATTTTCTCCGTCAAAATTATTCGGCAAGATTCCCGCATAAACTTTTCCCGGAGAAGTCCAATCATCTTTATACTGATGTGCGGATTTAATCGTACACATAAAAAGATATTTTACGCCGCCGCGTTCAAGAATATCAAAACGGTGAAGAAACGGCATATCAAGTATCTTCCGAATCTTCCACTTGTTTTGCGCAATATTTTCAGGCGCAACATAGACGATATTCGCATCCGCAGAATCATTAGGGGAATAAAAACGCTGTGTTGCAAGAAAAGCTCCGTCCGGCTCGGAAAGCGGAACTATACTCATCGTACCGCCGGGTCCGTCCCATATAACGGAAAGTTTTTTTCCGTTCAAATCATAAAGATTGCAGGCATCCTGCTTTTCCGCAGCAATAAGCATAAGCTCTTCGCCTTTATATTTAAGCGGAGAAACAGCGTAACATTTTGTAAGCGTATCTATTTTCTTTTTTTGCGCCTTCATAATAAGCCTGCCTATAAAAGCGAACGGAAAGGAATATTCTGCGGATGTTCAAAGCAGTCTTCAAATCCGCGCCGATGGTGATACATTCTTCTGTCTTTATCCTGCGGATATACATATTTTCCGCCGACTTCCCAAATAAACGGATGAAATTTGTAATCCAATCTGAGCTTTTTCATTTCATAAAGAACGTTGATTTCATTCGTATCAGCCATAAAGTTCGTCCAAACATCATGGTGAACAGGAATAACAACTTTGCAGCGGAGAGCTTCAGCCATACGCAGAATATCTATGGAAGTCATCTTGTCCGCAATTCCGACGGGATTTTCACCGAAAGCTCCAAGCGCAACATCAATGTCATAATCCTTTCCGTGCTTTGCAAAATAAATCGAATAATGCGAGTCGCCGGAATGATAAATATTTCCGCCGGGAGTTTTTACCAGATAATTTACAGCTTTGTCGTCCATGTCGGTAGGACACTTTCCGGTAAGTTCTTCGCGATTTTCACTTGTATCGTCTGTTGTAACAAGGCAGGTGCGATCAAAAGAATCAAGAGCGATAATTTCGATATCTTTTATTTTGATTTTGTCGCCGGGTTTTACGGTAATGCACTGCTCAGCCGGAACGCCCCACTTAAGCCAATATTCTACCGACTTTTTAGGTCCGATAAACGGAACAGGAATTTCTTTTCCGTGCTCATCAACGGTTTTCATTCCGCTTTTTACCACATGAGCGGCAAGATTCGGATCCATGTGATCCTGATGGTAATGTGTCGCCAGAACCGCATCGAGATTTTTTATTGCAAACGGATCAATGACAAACGGAACCGCACGAAGATTCGGCTGCATTGCACGAACACCTGCCATATTAGCCATCTGGTGTCCAGGCTTCATTTTATTGTCTCCGTGTGTGCGCTTACCGTTGCCGCTCCACAAGTCAACGGAAATATTGCACCCGCCGGGTGTTTTAAACCATATTCCTACACAGCCGAGCCACCACATAGCGACGGAATTAGGCAGAACTTTTTCCGCCTCAATTTCTTCGTTGAGCCATGTACCCCATTCCGGGAATGTTTCAAGAATCCAAGATTCCCGCGTAATTCCATCGATTTTACTCATTAGTACGCTCCTCCAAAACGAATATTGAATGAAAACATTCAATTAAAGACATTTTTGATTTATTCAATCATAAACAAATCATTAAAAGTTCTTATAAGAAAACTATAAAGGCAGAATTTTAATCTGTCAAGAAAAAAGATGTAAAATAGCCGCCGAATGATGAATAATGCGGCTTAAAGAAAATACCGGAGTTTAAAAGCGACAAAAAAAATGCCGCCATAAAAAAAGAGGTCTTATCTAAAGACCTCTTTTTTTATGGCACCTTATGCGCCGCTTATTCTTCTTTTTCCGTACACGTTATGTGCAAGTCGCGTAACTGCGCGTCGTCAACCGCACTTGGACAGTCGTCCATAGGGCTTTGCGCAAGGTTGTTTTTCGGGAAGGCAATAACTTCTTTTATCGACTCTTCACCGCACATGAGCATGACGAGGCGGTCAAGACCGGGAGCAATGCCTCCGTGCGGCGGCGCGCCGTACTTAAACGCGTCCACCAAAAAGCCGAACGCCTTATTCGCGCGCTCGCGGCTGTAACCGACGATTTCAAAAATGCGCTCCTGCAATTTCGGGTCGTTGATACGCATGGAACCCGACGCAAGTTCGTAGCCGTTTAAGACAAGGTCGTACAAGTCGCCCTTGACTGAAGCGGGATCGCTTTCAAGCGTGTCCCAATATTTTTTTTGCGGCAGCGTGAACATGTGATGTTCGGTTTCCCACTTGTTTTCGTCCTCATTCCACGCAAAATACGGAAAGTCGATTATCCACGCAAAATGGAATTTATCATCCGGCGCGTACAAGTTCAATTCTTTTCCTAGTTGGGAGCGCACCGCACCGAGCGCAACGCAGGCTGTTTTCCATTTTTCATCGGCGACGAACAAAAGCAAGTCTCCGGCGGCGGCGTTGAGTTTGGCGCAAATCACGCCCTCGTTTCCGGCAAAAAATTTTGCAATTCCGCCTTCAAATTGACCTGACGCATTCACTTTCATCCACGCCAGCCCTTTTGCTTTGTAGATTTTCGCCTTTTCTTCAAGTGCTTCAATCATTTTGCGGCTGTATTTTTCCGCCATTCCCTTGACGACGAGCGACTTGACCGCGCTCCGCTTTTGACGCGGAATATCCTTTGCCGCATTCAGAGCACCGGCCTTGAACGCGTTAAAGTCCGCTAAATCCGCCATAAACGCGGCGTCCTGCATTCGTAAATCAAAACGCAGGTCGGGCTTGTCTGTCCCGTAGAATTCAAACGCATCTTCCCATGAAATACGGTCGAACTGTGCCGGCAGCGCATAGTCAATCGTCTTTTTAAATACATGACGGAGCATATTTTCCGTAACCGAAAGGACTTCTTCGCGGTCGGTAAAACTCATTTCCATGTCGATTTGCGTAAATTCCGGCTGACGGTCGCCGCGCGCGTCCTCATCGCGGTAGCAGCGCGCAATCTGAAAATATTTGTCGAATCCCGAAACCATCAAAAGCTGTTTATAAAGCTGAGGGCTTTGCGGAAGCGAATAAAACTTTCCGGCATGAACGCGGCTCGGAACGAGGTAGTCGCGCGCGCCTTCCGGTGTTGACTTGATAAAAGTCGGCGTTTCAATTTCAAGAAAGCCCTGTGAAGTCAAGTATTCGCGGACGGCAAACGCAACGCGCGAGCGCAGAATGATATGTTTTTGCATGGGAGCGCGGCGCAAGTCCAAATAACGGTATTTGAGGCGCAGATCTTCGTTGGGCAGAACGAGCGTGCCGTCCTTTTGGCGCACTTCGTCTATCGCAAAAGGCAAGGGTTCTGAGACGGTAAAAATCTCGATGTCTTCCGCATGGACTTCGATTTCACCGGTCGGCATATCTGGATTTTTATCTTTTTCTGCACGCAAAACGACGGTTCCACGCACCGCAATGCAGTATTCGGTTTTTAAAGAGACGGCAGTCTGCTTTACGATTTCAGGAGCTGCATCTCCAACGGTAATCTGCGTAATTCCGTATCTGTCGCGCAGCATTATAAATGTAAGTCCGCCGAGTTCGCGAGTCCGCATAACCCAGCCGTTCAATATCACGTTCTTTCCCGCGTCCGCCGCCGTGAGCGAGCCGCAAGTAACGGTTCTTTTTGTGTTTTCCATATAGATATTTTAGTCAAAAGGAACCGTTTGCACAATAAATATGCTCAGAAACTTCAGGTTCGGAACAAATCAGATTGCAATCGATTTCAAATTGCGACTTAAATAAAAAAACAGCAGCCTTTTAAGCAAAACATTGAAGTCTTCGTCTTAATTTTTTGTGAGTGTAAATGCGTATCCGTCGGCAGGATAACACGTATTAGGTGCAAGTCTTACAGGACTAAGAACAACCGAGTCAGTATCTGATGCAGCGTTTGATTCCTGTTTCGGTAAAAATCTTATTGAATATGCACCGCTGAGCATTGAGGGAGATACTGCCGAGCGGAACTGTATTACAGTAAATTGCCCGACATCATCCATTGCAAATATTCCGTTTTCATCCGCGTTACCGGAAATTCTGAATGAATTCCCGGTGAAAACAAAAATATTTCCGTTCCCATCAGACCACGCGGAATTTTCCCTTAATTTTTTTACTATCTGCTCGGCATTGGAAACGAATTTTGCTTCTCCGAATGTAGTTTGAAACGACAATTTATGATAAATACCGTCCCATTGATTATTTTCTTTTATAATCATTCCTACATTGTCGTGCACCAAAATGCGGACTTCGTTTATACCGGTCAAACTTATATCAAATCTTCTTTTCATGCTGGGGATTATCGTATTCACTGCCGTAAGATATATTCCGCTTCGGCGCAGATTACTGTCTTCCCACGAATAAACGCCTTCAGTGTCTTCGGAAAGGAAAATAACTTCTTTTGTATCGTAATTAAAATGGATGTAGCGAGGATTCATACCGTCGCTTGTCGTTTTATACCATAAACCGGTCAAAAAATTTGCGAATGTTTCCAAATTTCCATTTTGAATTCTCGAAAGCTCTTTTGCGGCAAGAGTTGAACCGGTTATATTAAGCTGCTTTGCCTGGATATATTTTTGCTCCGTTTCACTCCATCGATATTCGGTTTGAATTTGATTTACAACTGCATTTTCAGATGTTTTTCCGCTTTGCTTGTCGGAACTGTAAACCCAAACAGCAAAACTTTCGCCTCGTGTCTGCGATAATTCGTAACTTTCGGAGCGTTCCGTCTGCTGAATAAAAATCGTTCCGTCGGAAGAAAAATTACCTATCGTAAGTATTTCGATTTTTTCTTTTTGATGCTGACAATGATACATACGAAGTACAGATTCCCCGTTTGTTTTTTCACCTTGATAAACCAATGCTGTACGATGAGTGCCCGTCATATCAATTCCCGCATACGAAAATGTACGGGTCTTTGATACTTCCGTAGAAATTTCTGCAGCGCGTATATATGAGTTTGTAGACGGATTATAAAGTCCCACAATCAAAAATATATTTTGAGAACCGGCTTTATGAACTGCGGCAACTTGATCGTCAAAATTATCACCGTCAAAATCAAAAACCGTAGTGCTTATAAGCGTTTCAGTTGCAAGCAAAGGAACAAAGGAAGTAAGAGACGCGGAATCGGAAAGCATTTCGGATTTTGATTTTGATGCGTACTTGGAATTGGAAGCGATCGGCGTTACGATTTTAGGAGTAAGGACTGCGGCAGAATGTTTAAATACAAAAATCCGTAGTAAAATTACGACAGCTAAAACAGCCGCCGCCGAAGCTATAACAACTGCTGATTTGGATTTCATAAGTCGGACTATAACAGATATAAAAAGTTATTACAAACTAAGGAAGATAAAATCGCTTTTTATTTTAAAAAAAACTTCGCATCAAAAATGAATCGAACAAAATCTTTTATACGGCTTAATATGCGATATTGGGATTGAACCAATGACATCTACCGTGTGAAGGTAGCGCTCTACCGCTGAGCTAATCGCACAAAAAAGGGGAAAAGCCCCACTGCGGCGCAGTATAGCATTTTCCCCATGTTTGGAAAAGCAGGTTTTAGTACATTCCGCCCATATCTCCGCCGGCAGGTGCCGCAGGAGTTTTCGGCTCCGGAATGTCAGTTACGGCACATTCCGTTGTAAGCAAGGTGCCAGCAATGGAAGCTGCATTTCTGAGAGCGGAAGTCGTAACCTTCGCAGGATCGATGATACCCGCTTCCATCATGTTGACCCATTCAGCGGTGTAAGCATTGTAACCTACGCCCTTCTTTTCGGTTTTAGCGCGCTCTGCAACAATAGCTCCGTCAATTCCTGCATTGTCGGCAATCTGGCGCATGGGTTCTTCAAGAGAGCGGCGGACAATCTTAAAGCCGACTTTTTCATCTTCGGAAAGTTCTTCAGGAATGTTTTCAAGAGCTTTGGCAGCTTCAAGCAACGCAAGTCCGCCGCCTGCAACAATTCCTTCGTCGAGTGCCGCGCGAGTTGCCGCAATCGTGTCTTCTACGCGGAATTTCTTTTCTTTCATTTCAGTTTCCGTGTTCGCGCCTACGTTGATAACCGCAACGCCGCCTGCAAGTTTTGCAAGCCGCTTCTGGAGCTGCTCTTTGTCGTAGCTCGATGTGCTCTTTTCAATCTGGTGCTTGATTTCTTCAACTCTGTCTGAAATGGCTTTCTTTTCGCCTGCCCCACCGACAATAGTCGTGTTGTCTTTGTCGATTTTGATTGAGCGCGCTTTTCCGAGCATATCGACGTCTGCAGACTCAAGTTTCAGTCCCACTTCGTCGGAAATAACCTGTCCGCCGGTAAGAATTGCGATATCCTGCAGCATATCCTTTCTGCGGTCGCCGAATCCCGGAGCTTTAACCGCGCACACGTGAATGGTGCCGCGTATTGTGTTCAAGACAAGCGTGGTAAGCGCTTCGCCGTCAACATCTTCCGCGATGATGACAAGAGATTTTCCGGCGTTCGCGATTTTTTCAAGAATCGGAAGCAGGTCTTTCATAGAAGAAATCTTTTTGTCGTAGATAAGAACGTAGGCATCGTCAAACGCCGCTTCCATCCTTTCGCGGTCGGTTACAAAATATGCGGAAATATAACCGCGATCGAACTGCATTCCTTCAACTGTATCAACAGTCGTGTCCATGTTTTTGGACTCTTCAACGGTGATAACGCCGTCTTTCCCGACTTTTTCGATTGCGTCGGCAAGCATTTTTCCGATTTCAGGATCGTTGTTCGCAGAAATCGTCGCGATGTGCGTAACATCTTCCGCACCCTTAACCGGCTTTGCATTCTTTTTGATTTCTTCAACCGCGATTGCAACCGCTTTATCGATTCCGCGCTTAATTTCAATCGGAGTCATACCTGCCGCAACGGATTTTAAGCCTTCGCGGACAAGCGCATAAGCGAGAACCGTCGCAGTTGTTGTACCGTCGCCCGCATCGTCATTGGTTTTGGAAGCGACTTCGCGGACAAACTGAGCACCCATGTTTTCAAACGGATCTTGAAGTTCAATTTCTTTTGCAACCGAAACGCCGTCTTTTGTGATGGTCGGCGCACCGTACTTTTTATCAAGCATTACCATGCGTCCGCACGGACCAAGCGTAACTTTTACCGCTTTGGAAATCTGTTCAACACCCGAAAGCAGTTTTCTGCGAGCATCTTCATTGAACAACAATTGTTTAGCCATTTTTACCTTAACTCCTATAAACTTTTAAGCGAAATAGGCTTTCCTCAAAAGTTTTTTACAGTGCGCAAAAGCGCACAAATCTTTATATAGTCTGCAACGCAGACCGCAAGACAATCAAGAATATTTATATTCTTCAAGTCTCTGATCCTATAAAATAGTCCTGCAAGCCGAACTACAGCATCAGGACTCAAGGATTACTGTTAAGATATAAAAACTAGACGATTACGGCAAGATGTTTAAGAAAATTTAAACTGCTGAGGCGATGTTAAAACAGACGTGAATGCTTGCTTCAAAATCGATATAATGACCATACAATTTAACACCTTCGGAAAAAGAGCTCGTCTTGAAGCGGGAGTTAAAATTTAAGCGTAGCGGATAAAAAGCTCGCATTTATATGAAGGAGATTTTTAGATTGGGATAACTAAAACAAATAAAGAGATACTCGTTGAATTACGAACAATAATGAAAGACAAAGCAAATTGGAACATTGAAATAGATTATGTTGCAGAAAAACTCGACAATCGGTATTCGACGGATGTAAAGGCAAAATCATTGTGGCTTCTCGGCGAAATGGGATTACAGCATCCTTTGCAACTAAAACTGCATATTGAAAAAATTGCCAGTTATTTGCAAAATGATAATCCGAAATTACGGGAACGTGCGGTAAATGCACTTGGACGAATAGGAAGGGCGGACAAAACCTTAATACTTCCTTTTTTTGCAGCACTGATAAATATGCGCTTTGATACAGCTGAAACAGTACGCCTTGCATTTGTATGGGCTTGTGAAAATATTGCTACAAATGCTCCAGAACTATTTTGTGACATATTGGACTTGTTCTATGAATTGATGACAGATACTGGAGAGCGGGTAAGGATAGAGGCACCTGAAATGTTTCGGGTTATAGGAAAGCGACTACCGCATTCAGTGGAACCATATCTTGAAAAATTAGAATATTTTGCAGAACATGACGCACATCCCGTTGTCCGAATTCATACTAGAGGCGCAATCCGTATAACAAAAAAGGCATTAGAGGATAATTGAAATGCCGCAAATGAGTAAGGGTGGAAAATATATTTTCGGTTGGTCAGTGATACATGAAAACGGAGAAATGACATTTCCGACATCGGCAATACAAGAATATAAGCTGCAAAAAGAACAGTATGTTTATATAGTATCCGGAAGCAAACAGACAGGCGGTTTTTGTGTAATGAGCGAACCGCTCCTTTCCCAATCAAAATTAAAACATATTCTAAAAGAAAATCCGAATCTTGAAGACAGAAGCTTAAAAGAGGGAGAATTGATTGCATATAAAGGGCGAAAATACGGCTGGCTTACACTTAAAAATAATGGAGTTCATCTTTCGACGTTTTTAATGCAGACATTGGATATAAAAGCAGGAGATAAATTATTGGCAATCCGAAGCAGCAATATAGCCTTTACTTTAGGTGCAAAAGGTGCGTTGATACAAAAGGCACATGATTTCAAAGATGAAATCAATGTTTTTTGAATATGGGAAAAAATATGGCTTCGGCATTGGCATGTTTTCACTTGCGTCTTACACATTTTTGGCGACGCACGACTCACGGCACAATTATAAAACAATAAGCGAGTTGCCCTACTATCTCAAAGTCAGTCGCCTACGGACGCGCGTCCTACGATAACATTTTCCAAATCCGAAAGACTTGTCTTTTCAAGTTCCGTCTCAAGTGCTTTTTGAGCGTTTTCAAGAGGCTTGTCCAAAGCCGCATGAATTTTGCTTCCCACTGGACACTCGTCATTTGGGTTTGCATGAAAATTAAAAACAGAGCGTTCATCATCGCTTTCATCACTTACAGCCTTATAAATGTCTAAAAGCGTAATTTTATCCGCACTTTTTAAAAGAGTTGAGCCTCCAACCCCAGCCCTCGTCTCAACAAGACCGGCCTTATGCATTTTGCCCAAAATTTTTCTGATTATTACAGGATTCATGTTCGTGCTTGCCGCAATAAAATCGGAAGTAACTTTGTCCGTCTTTTGAAAATGCAGCACACAAAGCAAGGAGTGAACGGCGACAGTAAAATTTGTACTCAATTTCATAAATATATTCCTATAAAAACGCCGCGTTAGCGGAGCATCTCCCACTCAACATCAAAAAATATACCGTTGTAATAAAAAAATTACAATATTTTAAAAAAAATAAAAAAAGTGTTGACATTTATAAATTACATCACTATATTCCAGATAGTTGTAAAACGTAAATTACAACAAATAACAAACACAAGGGGTAATTATTATGACAAAGATTGAAAAAGCAAAGGCATTGATTGGAACATTCGCAACCGGCGATGTAGAAAAAGCTCGCTCACTTTTAGCGGAAGGCTACATTCAGCACAACCTGGCTTACGGAACAGGAGCAGAAGCATTCGCATGCTCTGTAGCGTATCTTGGAGGCGCTCCGGTAAAGACGACATTGAACACAGTTCGAGCGTTTGAAGATGGCGACAAGGTTTTTCTTCAGACAGTTTACAATTTTGCAGGCTCAGGCGAGCAGGTCGCATTTGATATTTTCCGTTTTGATGAAAATGGAAAGATTGCGGAGCACTGGGACAACCTCGCGTCAATTACACCGGCAAACCCTAGCGGACACACACAGATTGACGGCTACAACAAACTGGAAGATTTGGATAAAACAGAAGAGAACCGCAGACTTATCAAAGAGTTTTTGGTTGATGTAATGCAGGGAAAGCATCCGGAAAAAACACCTGAATACTTCGACGGCGACAAATACATTAAGCACAACTCAGCAATTGCGGACGGACTTTCCGGACTTGGAGCGGCACCGGAAGCACTTGGAAAACAGGGCATCACGATGGTTTACGACAAAACACATCAGGTGCTTGCTCAGGGAAACTACGTGCTTGCAGTTAGCGAAGGAACATTCGGAGGTGCGCACACAAGTTACTACGATTTGTGGCGTGTTGAAAATGGCAAAATCGCGGAACACTGGGATGTAATGGAAACAATCGCCGAAAAATCTACATGGCAAAACCAGAACGGAAAGTTCTAAAATAAGAGCGTTTGGCACAACTCTCGTTGTGCCACCAAACTTTTTGGAGGCACAGATGAATATAAAAGAAATAGCGGATTATCTTGATAAAGTTGGGCTTCAATACATGGCGACTATCGGGCTGGACTCAAAGCCAAAGGTTCGCCCCGTTCAGTACATGGTTTTGCATGACAAAAAACTATGGTTTTGCACAAACAGCGAAAAAGCGATGTACAAGGAACTGCAAAAAAATCCTTTTATAGATTTGTGCGGCTCAAAACTTATGGAAAACGAAATCGACACCGCATGGATTCGCCTGAGCGCAAAAGTCGTTTTTGAAGAAAATCGGGCAGTGAAAAAGATGATAATGAAAAAAAGCCCGATAGTTCACGAGCTTTATCAAAACGATGAAAATCATCCTCTGTTCAAAGTTTTTTACCTTGCGGACATAAAAGGCAGTTTGAACAATCTTGGTCATGTAAAAGGCTTAAAAGAGCGAGCGGAATTTGCAAAACCTGTAGAGTTTGAGTTTTGATTTGTAAGTGCTTCAAATATTTTTTTTATACCATCAATCGTATTGTTTTTCAGTCGAAGCAAGACCTTTCCAAAACCTTAAAAAAATATAACGCGCACATCAAATAAATGCGGTATTATAAGATATGCAATTTATTCGTGCGGAGGGTTTAATATCCCGATGCTCTGCGTCGGGGTTGTTGATTGGAGATTTTAGGAAATGAAAAAAACAAATGCAATGAGAATCCTTGACGGTCTGAAAATTAAATATGAAGTAAAGACCTATGATGACGATGTTGAGCACTATCTTGAAAAAGGTGCTGCCGAGCGGCTTTCTGAAAAACTCGGACTTGATGCAAAATGTGTTTTTAAAACCATAGTGATGCGCACGGATTCAAAAGAAATTTGCGTATTCTGCCAAAGTGCCGCATACCGGATAAATCTAAAAAAAGCCAGAGCCGCCTGCGGTGCTTCTGAAGTAAGTCCTGTAAAACCTGAAGAGCTGCTCAGCCTTACAGGTTATGTACGCGGCGGATGTACTCCTATTGGAATGCGCAAAAAATACCGCACATTTATAGATAAATCCGCCCTCGATAACGATAAAATCTGCATTTCCGCCGGAATCAGAGGCGAGCAAATCATCATTGATCCTTTAGACCTCATAAGAGCTTGTGAAGCGCAAACCGCAGATTTAATATTGGAAGAATAATTCGGAAGAATCTTAATGTTAGATTTTATTTCCAAACAAACCAAAGCAAGACCGAAGCGGCAGCAGTTGTTAATAGCGTAAACGGAAGCCCGATTTTTACCCATGAGCGGAATGTCATAGGATAATTTTCGCGCTTCAGGATTCCCATCGCAACGATATTTGCGCTCGCCCCGAACGGTGTAAGGTTTCCACCAAGACAAGAACCTATTAAGAGCGCAAACATAAAAAGTTCACCTTTAGTCCCCATTGATTTTGCAAGACTGTCTGCAACCGGCAGCATAACAATTATGTATGGAACATTATCGACGAATCCTGAAATCAAAACCGAAATCAAGATGATAAGCAGAAATCCTAAAAGTACACTGCCGCCTGTAACGTGAGATAAAAATGCGGCAAGGTCTGCAAGAAGTCCGGTTTCAGAAACCGCGCCCACAACGATAAAAATCCCCGACAAAAATAAAATCGATTCCCAATCCAGTTCTTTTAGTAGGGCAAAAACTTCTTTTTTTCCCTTGTGTTCGATTGCCGCATACCAAAATACGCCGATTATTCCAAGAATAATAACAAAAAGTCCCGAAAGCCATTCAATTTCCAAGTGAAGAAAGGAAATTGCGGCAAGACCGGCAATCATCATGCATAAAAGAACGGCGGGAAAAAAAGATATGACTTTTGTACGTTCTGCAGAAACTTTTTCAACGGCATTGCGAAAATAAAAATAAAATAAAATACAGCCGGCAATCATTCCGGTTTGTATAAAAAAGAAGATGGAAATTCGTCCCTGATGTGCAAAAAAATCGTTAAAAGTATATCCTGCGTAGCTTGCAAAAATCATCGACGGTGGATCACCTACAAGGGTTGCGGTTCCTTCAAGATTCGACATTACGGCAAGTCCCGCCATAAAATACGTCGGATTGAGTGAAAGTTTTTTTGACAGCGCAAGTGCAATCGGTGCCATAACAAGTACGGTCGCAACGTTTTCAACAAAAATCGAAATTATTCCGGTCATCGCAAGAATCAAAATGATTGCAATGCCTGTAGACGGAGCGCGGGCGACAATTGAATCTGCAATACACGCCGGAACACGGGAATAGATGAACAAAGCTGCAATAGTCATACTTCCGGCATAAATCATCAATACATTCCAGTTTATAAGCTCTGTCAACGAATGAACGGCGGCGGAAAAACGCGCACTTCCGGCAGCTGTAAAAATTTTTCCCGGAAAAATAATACCGAGCGCAAGCAAAATGATTGCTGCAGCAGAGGAAAATACAACTTTTTTATCTTGAAACAAGATTACAAGCAGATACATAAAAAGTGCCGCGCATAAAACGAGCCATTTCATTTCCATAATGTCAGCACTGTACATGAATACTTCGGAAAAATCCACAACAATTTATGAAACGTATACGCGTTCCGCACACGCTGATGCTAATCGCAGAAGTGCATCAGACCTGCTTCAGAACCGAGTTTCCGTTAGAATTTAAAGCGAATAAGTTGAAATTGGAATATTTGCCGCCGCAGTAAAATACTTTGTAAGATAATTATAAAAAGCATGAGTATCGGTATTATCCCGCTTATTTTTTTTGTATGAGATTAGTATATCGCGGCTGAAAACCTGTCCGTCTATTTCTAAAAGACGGACTTTACCGTTATCAAGAGTTCCCCATGAAAACGAAGGCCAAAATCCGATTCCCATATTTGCCGCTATCATGTTTTTTACGGCGGCAGGACTGTCGCTTTCAAAAACGGTATTTAATTTGATTTTCGCATCTTCGCAGTATTTATCGCAAATAGATCTTAACTGCCGAGAACCTGAAAGCGATATAAAATTTTCATCTTTAACTTCCTGCAGCGAGATTGAATTTCTGCCGCGAAATTTTTCGATATTCGGTACGGCAAGATAAATTTTTTCCGTGCAGATAAACATTTCATCGTGAGGAGTGCCTGAATCTTTGTAAAATATTGCAGTAGTTACACATATATCGTATAAATCGCTCATTTCGTTTTGTTTAAGCTGAAAATGCAAATCCTCGTTGATTTTTTTGTATTCGATTATTGCATCGATTATCAGCGAAGAAGCTGCAAGAACATTCAAATGCACTGTAGAATTTTCAAGTTTCGCCATGCTTTTAATTTGGTCAGGTAATTCGTTTATTTTTTCTATAAGAGGCTGCAATTTTTCGTAAAAATATCGCCCGTAGGGACTCAAAATTATATTCCGCCCCTTCGATACAAACAAAGGAATCTCCAATTCTTCTTCAAGTCTGCGTATGGATTGTGTCAGTGCCGGTTGAGCGATATGCAAGGCTTCCGCACTCTGCGTTACGTGCTGACGCTTTGCAACTTCCAAAAAATATTTTAATTGTGTCAGTTCCATATCATTCATTCCCCATGATTGCAGCGAACCTGAACGATAACAAAGTTATCGAACAACTCCGCTATAATCAATAATAATAAATTATCAATTTAATAAAAACAATATATTAGAAGTTATTAAATATTACAGTTATAGTAACGATGAAAACGGCAAGAGATTTATAAGCGGACTGTTCAAGAGAAGGGTCTTTGAACAGATTTTACAGAGTTTTCCTATTTTACGGAGGTGTATTATGGAATCAATGCTGGAAAGCACAATGCTTATCTGCTTCGGTCTTTCATGGCCGATTTCCGTTATGAAAAACATAAAAGCAGGAACTGCAAAAAATATGAGTTTCCGCTTTACGATGCTCATTATAGCTGGCTATATCGCAGGAATTGCGGCAAAACTTTGGAATCATTCTATAAATTATGTTCTTGCCGTTTATATTTTGAACCTCGCAATAGTGAGCGTAAACTTATTCGTTTATTTTATCAACAAACGCAAAGATAAAGCACTGGGAATCGTAAAATCTTCTTCCGTCAAAAAGTTTGAAGATTTTCATGTCGATTTTTGCGATATGATGAATCACGGTTCCGTTTCCGCTTCCAACGCTGTGGATGCGGACTATAAAAAACAGTTTCCGGTTAATTTCGCCGACGCAATGCGCCGCTGATTAAAATCGATTTTAAGCCGGCAATTTTAAGGCTGTCGCATTTAAACGCGGCAGCCTTAATTTTTTTTACAAGTATCAACTTGAATAGCGAAAAGTTCGACTGCGGCTGACGAGTTTGCATTGCAAACTCGGTAGTGAGCGCAGCGGACGTAACTTCTCCGAAAGCACAGCAAAGTTTTTCAAAACTCGACATTCAGCCTATATAATTTGAATTCTCTAATTTTCATGATTATCTTAGAAATATGGATTACGAAAAATTTACGATTAAAACGCAGGACGCTTTGCAGGAAGCGAGCGCCCTCGCTCAAAAAAATGATCATAGTGAAATAGGACTTGAACATCTGTTGACTGCCATGCTTACGCAGGAAGACGGAATTGTTCCGCCGGTTGTCGAACGTATAGGAGTATCGCCCGACAGTCTTTTACATCAGACGGCGGATCTTTTGTCTACATACCCGAAAGTAACCGGCAATACGCAGATGCACCTTTCTTCGGAAGCGCAAAAGACGCTTGCAAAAGCGGAAATTCAAATGTCGAAGCTCAAGGATTCGTATCTTTCGACGGAGCATATTCTCCTTGCGATGACGGAATCCGAGAGCGCGGCGGGAGAACTTTTGCGCAAAAACGGCATAACGCATGAGGCAGTGCTGGAAGCCTTAAAATCCGTTCGCGGAAATGCGCAAGTCGATTCCCAAGACCCGGAAAGTTCCATGCGCGCATTGGAAAAATATACGCGCGATTTAACGGCGGCAGCTCGGCAGGATAAAATCGACCCCGTTATCGGGCGCGATGAAGAAATCCGCCGCGTTATGCAGGTGCTGTGCCGCCGGACAAAAAACAATCCCGTGCTCATCGGCGAGCCGGGCGTCGGAAAAACCGCCGTTGTCGAAGGACTTGCGCGGCGCATCGCGTCGGGCGACGTGCCTGAAAGCCTTAAAAATAAGCGGCTTCTGTCCCTTGATTTGGGCTCGCTTGTTGCAGGCGCAAAATTCCGAGGCGAGTTTGAAGAGCGGCTGAAAGCGGTCGTAACGGAAATAGAAAAGTCGGAAGGACATATTATTTTATTTATCGACGAACTGCACACGATTGTCGGCGCAGGAGCTACCGAAGGCGCGATGGATGCGTCCAATCTTTTGAAACCCGCTTTGGCACGCGGTGCTCTCCGTGCGATAGGCGCTACAACGCTTGACGAATACCGTAAATATATAGAAAAAGACGCTGCTCTTGAGCGGAGATTTCAGCAGGTCTACTGCGGAGAGCCGTCCGTTGACGACACAATCGCTATTTTGCGCGGACTCCGCGAAAAGTATGAGATTCATCACGGTGTGCGCATAAACGACGAGGCGCTCGTTGCGGCGGCGGTTTTAAGCAGCCGCTATATCACGAACCGTTTTATGCCGGACAAGGCGATTGACCTTGTAGACGAAGCGGCAAGCCGCCTTAAAATGGAAATCGAAAGTCAGCCGACGGAACTTGACCAACTTGAACGCAAAATTTTGCAGTTGTCGATTGAAAAACAGTCGCTTGCAAAAGAAACGGACGCGGCTTCTGTCGAACGGCTTAAAAAACTTGAAAAAGAACTTGCCGACATTTCTTCCGAACGGGACGCGATGAAACTCCAATGGCAAAACGAAAAGTCCGACATCTACAAGAGCCGAAGCATTAAGGCGGAGCTTGAACAGTGCCGCTTTGATGTGGAAAAGTTTACGCGCGAAGGAAATCTTGAAAAGGCTGCCGAGCTTAAATACAGCAAAATCCCCGCTCTTGAAAAGGAGCTTACTGCGGCGGAAGCGCGGCAGAAAAATCTTGATTCAGAAAGCGAACGCAATTCGCTTTTGCGGCAGGAAGTTACGGAAGAAGATGTTGCGCGTGTCGTCAGCTCGTGGACGGGGATTCCGGTGGCTAAAATGCTTTCGAGCGAAAAGCAAAAATATCTTGAACTTGAAAACGTGCTGCATAAGCGCGTCATCGGACAAAACGAAGCGGTGCAGGTTGTCTCCGACGCAATCAGACGTAACCGCTCCGGCTTGAGCGACCCGAGTAAACCGTTGGGAAGTTTTTTGTTTATCGGGCCTACGGGCGTCGGAAAAACGGAACTTGCAAAAACGCTTGCGGACTTTTTGTTCAACGACGAAAAATCACTGACCAGAATCGATATGTCGGAATATATGGAAAAATTCAGCGTAAGCCGCTTGATTGGGGCTCCTCCGGGATATGTCGGCTACGACGAGGGCGGGCAGCTTACCGAAGCCGTAAGGCGAAGACCGTACAGCGTCGTGTTATTCGATGAAATCGAAAAAGCTCATCCCGACGTGTTCAACGTGCTTTTGCAAGTCCTTGATGACGGCAGACTTACCGACGGACAGGGACGTGCGGTCGACTTTAAGAACACGATTATCATCATGACGAGCAATATCGGAAGTGCGGAAATTCTTGAAGCCGATACCGACGAAAAAATGGCTGCGGCAAAAGATAAAGTCGATGCGCTCTTAAAAGCCTCGTTCCGCCCTGAGTTTTTAAACCGCATTGACGAAACTGTTTTGTTCCGCCATCTGGATAAAAGCTGCATAGCGGACATCGTGCGCATTCAGCTTGAGCGGGTCGCCTCCCGCTTAAAAGACCGCAGAATTACGCTTGAGTTCGATGAGTCCGCAGTGGAATTCATCGCCGAAAAAGGCTACGACCCCGCGTTCGGTGCACGCCCCGTAAAGCGCGCGGTGCAAACCTACGTCGAAAATCCTCTTGCAAAAGAATTACTTGCAGGAAAATACGCTGACGGCGTAACTATAAAAGCTGAACGCGCGGCAGACGGTTCGGGCATCGAATTCGGCAAAGCGCAGGTAAATTAAACCGAAAAAGCAAGCGACTTTTTACCCGGACGAAAATTATTTATTACGGGCATAAGACAAAGCTGTCCGCCCCGTTCGGAGTGTGGTGTACCCTCCGAGCGGAGTGTGGTGTACCCTCCGAGCGGAGTGTGGTGTACCCTCCGAGCGGAGTGCGGTGTACCCTCCGAGCGGGGTGCGGTGTACCCTCCGAGCGGAGTGTAGTGTACCCTCCGAGCGGAGTGTGATATTCATCCCGCCCGAAGCGAATTACTCGCCCTGCTCGAAGCGAATTACTCGCCCTGCCCGAAGCGAATTGCTCGCCCCGCCCGAAGCGTGTTACTCGCCCTGCCCGAAGCGTGTTGCTCGCCCCGCTCGAAGCGTGTTGCTCGCCCCGCTCGGAGCGTGTTGCTCGCCCCGCTCGAAGCGAATTGCTCGCCCTGCTCGGAGCGTGTTGCTCGCCCCGTCCGAAGAGTGTTGCTCGCCCCGCCCGAAGCGTGTTACTCGCTCTGCCCGAAGCGAGTTGCTCGCCCCGCTCGACATTCGACCTCATATTTTCAATTACTGTACTTTTGAATCAATTCTTCTCTGTTGCTTACACTGAGCTTGTCGTAAAGAAGGCTGATATAATTTTCAACTGTGTGCGGACTTATAAAAAGCTCGCTGCAAATCTCGCGGTTGGTTTTTCTCTGCAAGAAAAAGTATTTGCATTTTGATATAATAAAACTGTTCGGAAATTTCCGTAGAAAAAATGTGAGGAAAGAAAAATGCCTTTGAATCGTGATATTCGTAAAGTGATGGTTATCGGCTCGGGTCCGATTGTGATTGGGCAGGCGGCGGAATTCGATTATGCCGGAAGCCAGGCGTGCAAGGCGCTCAAGGAGCAGGGGCTGGAAGTCGTCCTTGTAAACTCGAATCCTGCAACGCTTATGACCGACCGCTCAATGGCGGACGCGATTTATATTGAGCCGCTGAATCTTGAAATCATCAAACGTATAATCGAAAAGGAAAAGCCGGACGGTATTCTTTCTTCTCTTGGCGGACAGACGGGACTTACGCTTTGCATGGAACTTGCAAAATCCGGATTTTTAGAAAAGCACGGTGTCCGCCTGCTCGGAGCAAAGCCTGAAACAATCGACAAAGCGGAAGACCGTCAGCTTTTTAAGGACACGATGGAAGCAATCGGCGAGCCGTGCATTCCGTCAAAGGTTGTTACGACGCTTAAAGACGCGCTGGATTTTGCAGAAAACGTCATCGGCTACCCCGTCATTGTGCGTCCGGCGTTTACGCTCGGCGGGACGGGCGGCGGTATTGCGGAAAACCGCGAGCAAATGGAAGAAATTGCCAGCAACGGGCTGCACCGCTCTCCCATTCACCAGATTCTTGTTGAAAAATGTATTTCCGGCTGGAAAGAAATTGAATTTGAAGTTATACGCGACAGTTACGGCAATGTTCTGACCGTCTGTTCAATGGAAAACTTTGACCCCGTCGGCGTTCACACCGGAGATTCGATTGTCATTGCACCTGCCGTAACGCTCAGCGACAAAGAATACCAAATGCTGCGCTCCGCGGCGTTGAACATCATTTCGTCTCTCCAAATGGAAGGCGGCTGCAACTGCCAGTTTGCGCTCAATCCCGAAAGTTTTGAGTACGCCGTCATCGAAGTAAATCCGCGCGTTTCCCGTTCGTCGGCTCTTGCGTCAAAAGCGACCGGCTATCCGATTGCAAAAGCGGCGACTTTAATTGCAATCGGTTACGCGCTCGATGAAATTCCGAACGCGGTTACGAAAAAGACTGCCGCGTGCTTTGAGCCGGTGCTCGATTACGTCGTGGTAAAAATGCCGAAATTCCCGTTCGATAAGTTTGTATACGCAAAGCGTACGCTCGGCACGCAGATGAAAGCGACCGGCGAAGTTATGGCGATTGCGCATACTTTTGAAGAAGCGATTATGAAAGCGGCTCGCGGAGCGGAAATCGGCGTACAGAGTTTGAATCTTCCTTCTTTTGCCGCCGAAAGCGATGAACAGATTAAAAAAAGAGTCGGAGAATGCACTGACCGGCGTCTTTTTGCAATTTTCCAGGCATTAAAGCGCGGCATTATGACAAGGGAAGAAATTAACGCCGTTACAAAAATCGACATTTGGTTTTTGGCGCACCTTGAAAATCTTGCGGCAGCGGAAAAAGTTTTTGCTTCCATTAAAGCCGGCAATGCGGAATTTACGCAGGACTTGTATATGGAAGCAAAACGCCTGGGCTATCCCGATACGGTTATCGAAGACTTGAGCGGCGTAAAAATTGCGGAAGCTCAAGGCTCGCTTAAAACAGCAGACACGACGGCAGCTCCCTCGAAAAACGGAAAACTTATTCACCGCTCTGCCTCATACAAGATGGTCGATACGTGCGCGGGAGAATTTAATGCGGAAACGCCGTATTTTTATGCTTCTTACGACGATGAAAACGAAGCGGAAGAATTTTTATCCGCACGCAAAAATAAGTCCGCCAAAGGAACCGTCATCGTACTCGGCTCGGGGCCAATCCGTATTGGGCAGGGAATCGAGTTCGACTACGCGTCGGTGCAGTGCGTCCGCGCGCTCAAAAACTTGGGCTATGAAGTCGTAACGATAAACAACAATCCGGAAACCGTCTCCACCGACTTCGACACGTCCGACCGGCTCTATTTTGAACCGCTGACGCCGGAAGACGTCATGAACGTCATTCATACAGAAAAGCCCGTCGGAGTCGTCGTTGCGTTCGGCGGACAGACTGCGATTAAGCTGACCAAATTTTTAGACGGACAGGGAATTAAAATTCTTGGGACAAGTGCGGATTCAATCGACCTTGCAGAAGACCGCGAGCGATTTGAACAGCTCTGCGAAAAACTGAAAATCAGCCGCCCGAAAGGCGAAACCGTTTTTACCGAAGAGCAAGCGCTCCATGCGGCGGAAAAAATCGGCTATCCGATTCTCCTGCGTCCGTCTTACGTTCTTGGCGGGCAAAACATGATTATCGCGTTCAACGAAGCGGACGTAAAAGAATATATGCGTATCATTCTGTCGCAGGGAATCGAAAATCCTGTCCTCATCGACAAATACATGATGGGTGTGGAACTTGAAGTCGATGCAATCTGCGACGGCGAAGACATTTTGATTCCCGGCATCATGGAGCACATCGAGCGCACCGGCATTCATTCAGGCGACTCGATTGCAATCTACCCTGCATGGAACTTAAACGATATCCTGCGCGAAAAAATCACGGCACAGAGTCAAAAAATCGCGCTTGCGCTCAGCACAAAAGGGCTCGTAAACATTCAATATCTGGTTTACAACAACGAACTTTACATTATCGAGGTAAATCCGCGCTCAAGCCGCACCGTACCGTACATCAGCAAAGTTACCGGCGTTCCGATGGTTGAGCTTGCCGTCCGCGCCATGCTCGGCGAGCGCGTAAAAGATTTCGGATTCGGCACAGGTCTTTACCGCATTCCGCCCTACTTTGCGGCAAAGGTTCCCGTCTTCAGCTTTGAAAAGCTCATGGACGTCGATACGCACCTAGGGCCTGAGATGAAATCGACCGGCGAAGTGTTAGGCATTGCGTCCACGATGGAAGAAGCAGTTTTTAAGGGACTGATTGCGGCGGGCTACAACATGAAGCGGACGGGCGGCGTGCTGATAACCGTGCGGAAAAGCGACCAGTACGAAGTCCCCGACCTTGCAAAAAAATTCTTCGACATGGGATTTACGCTCTACGCGACGGAAGGCACGGCGGAAGTGATCCGCGATTTCGGCATGGACGTTACGGTCGTCAACAAAATCCACGAAAATCCCGACGACAATCTGCTCACGCTCCTTGCTTCGGGGAAAATCGACTATGTAATTTCGACTTCCGCGAAAGGCAGAAACCCGCTCGCAGATTCCGTGCGTATGCGCCGCCACGCCGTTGAGCGCGATATTCCGTGTTTGACCGCGCTCGATACGGCGAACGCCATCGCAAACTGCCTTAAAAGCAAATATTCCGCCGAAAACGTTGAGCTTATCGACATAAACCGCCTGCGGGAGACCAAACAGCGCGTGCAGTTCAGCAAAATGGAATCGACCGGCAACGACTTTATCGTAATTAACGCGATGACGCAAAAAATCAACAATCCGGCGGGACTTGCGGTGCGTCTCTGCGACAGGCAAAACGGCGGCATCGGAGCGGATTCGCTTGTGCTTATCGAAGAAAGTAAAACTGCCGACGCGAAAATGCGCTTTTTCAATCTTGACGGCTCTGAAGGCTTGATGGCGGGAAACGCAATTCGCTGCGTCGGTAAATACTTGTATGACAACGACATAAACGGTATTTCGCAAAAGCACGGAAGAAAAACCGACGCGACCGAAACGATTACGATAGAAACGGCAAGCGGAATAAAAACGCTCGTGCTTTACAAACAAAACGGAAAAGTTACGTCCGTTACCGTCGATATGGGAATGCCGACTTTTGCGCCGGAAACGCTTCCGACGACGCTTAAAGCACGTACAGTTTCCAAAGACGGACGCAGTGCAGCGGAAGCGAAAGCCCTTCCCGACAGCGCAATTATCGGCGTACCGATTATTGCAGCCGGCACAGAATACAAGGCGACTTGTCTTGCAGTCGGCAATCCGCACTGTGTTATATTCAGCAAGTTTGTCGATAAAGAGCCGGTCGCAAAAGCCGGCGCGGAAATCGAATGCAACGCGGCGTTCCCTCAGCGCACAAATGTGGAATTCGTGCGCGCAGTCGGTACAAACGAACTGAAAATGCGGACATGGGAGCGCGGCAACGGAGAAACGCTTGCCTGCGGAACCGGCGCCTCTGCGGCAGTTGTTGCAGCCGTCTTAAACGGATACTGCCGTTTGGGCGAAGATATCACCGTAAAAGTGCGCGGAGGCGTTTTGACAGTCAAATACACCGGCGATACTGTTTACCTGACCGGCGGCGCAAGTTTAAGCTTTGAAGGTGAAGTGGAGATATAAAACAATAGACCTGTTACGAAACCGAAGTTTTCGAACAGGTCTAAATATAATTTTAGAGAAAACGGCAAATGTGTCTGCAATTATCCTAAAATGTTATGATTTCTTCATAAATTCTTATCGCAAAGGTGTCCGTCATGCCTGAAATATATTCGATTACGCATTTGCGGTAAGAAGAAATGTCTTCTACGCTGAAAATCTTTTCCGTATTGCTGCGCATAATACTTCGGCGGTCAATACGTCCGCTTGCACCGAGCGGCATATAATACGCATAGCGGACCAGCCAATCTTCAAAAGTGCGGCACAACTCAGGATAATACCGCAGAGCTTGTGCGATTCTCCCGTTTTCCGCGTAAACTTGAACGCGCATAAGCGTTCTGAATATGGTTTGAAGAATATTTGTTGCATAATGTTGAAATTCTTTAAGCCGCCAATGATTATAAATATGCGCAATATTGAATTTTTTAAGCTCCAGAATAAATTTAAAATATTCATCGCTGAAACAAAGTCCCTTTTCAGGAGAACTTTGACGGCACAAATCGACAATCAAATCGTTTATTAAAACGGTAGTGTTCACAGCTTTTCCGCTTCTAAGTGCATGTGCTCCTTTGCCGTCTTTTAATCCCAATGTTTCTGCAACAATCTCTCTGATTTGCCTGTACGCACCCATGTCGAGAATGTGATATTGCCGCGCATCTTCAATATCGCGTCCAAGATATGCGATTTTATCCGCGATTTTTACTACACAGCCTTCCCACGTAAAAGGTTCTATTATTCCCGGACGTTTTATCGAATACAAATCAATTGCATTGGCACGCGGCTTAATCCCCTGACTGTCAATTTCTCCGCAATGACATATAAGTCCATCGCGCACGGCGTAAGAAAGATTTAAAGGCTGACTTATTCCGTCAGGATCGGGCAAGGTTTCTATATAATCTGCAAAAAATAAACTGTTGCGCTCATGCCAAAATTTTTTCGGTTTCCCGCTGCCCTCTTCAGATTCGAGAATCGAATTGAGACAATCTTCCCCATGATGCCCGAAAGGTGCGTGCCCGATATCATGTCCAATCGCAATTGATGCAGCAAGCTTTTCGTTCAATCCAAGTTCGCGGGCAATTGTCGAAGCAACGCTTTCCACGTGCAAAACGTGTTCCATACGCGTGCAGATATGGTCATTATGAGGAGAGAAAAAAACTTGAGTTTTGTGCTTTAAACGTCTGAATGCAAGCGAATGCAAAAGTCTGGTGTAATCCCGTTCAAAATCGGAGCGAATATCGTTATTACGTGCATAAATGGGCTTTAACCGCTTTGTTCCAAGCTCCCATTTTTCGTTTTCAGGAGAAAAACGCACATTAAAAAAAATTTTATTTTCCATCACGTGCCATTTTTAAATTATTTCTGACCGACAGTAAGATTTACCAGCCATCGTTCCTTTTTTAGCCAGACATACGCGATAACAGCTTTTACAAAGTCGGAAAGTTTTACGATTGCGTACATTGCGACGGGTCCTAGGGGCGTAAGCCAAACCAAAAGGAACATTCCGCCGACAAAAAGAATATTTGCGGCAGTGTCGCAAATAACGCCCATCGTTGTGTCTCCGCCGGTACGTGAAATTGCATATTGTCCGTTTAAATAAGCCCAAAGCGGAAGGTACGCTGCCGCAGTCAATATCAACCCGCGAGCAATTCCTTGTGAATTTAAACTCAAATTCCTGAATACGAAGGGAATCAAAAGAACTGTGGAAAATCCAATCAGCATAAAAATGATTCCAAATACGGTGGAGCCGGACAATATCCAGTTTTTATATTTTTTAGCTTCATCAAGTTTGCCCGCGCCTAATTCCTGCCCCAAAATTACAGACGTTGCGGTTACAATTCCCGAAAAGCAGATAAAAAACAGGTTGGCGATTGCAAATCCCGCTGACATTCCCGATACAACTTCCGCGCCGCCGCGTGTATTGTACAAAGCGTTCGATACGGTTTCGGAAACCGCCCAAGTTAATTCCGAATACAAAATCATTGTAGACTTTTTAATTATTGTTCCGAACAAATGAACTTTTATTTCAAACAATTTGAATATGTTGAATAAGAACGGAGGCTTTTTTACAACCGCGTATATGATAAATAAAATAAGTTCTACCGCACGCGCAATAACGGTTGCAATTCCGGCACCTTCAACTTCAAGGCGCGGCGCACCGAGATTTCCGTAAATAAATATCCAGTTAAAAAACGTGTTTACGAGTGTTGCAATAATGGAAATGACTAAAGGAGGACGGACAATTTCTATTTCGCGCAAAGAAGATGCTATTGACTGCGAAAAAACCATAAACAAGCCGGAAAAAGCTACGGCGCGCGAATATTTCACCGCTTGGTCGATAATTACATCCGCATCTTTGTTTACGGTAAGCATTATGCCGAAAAGATTTCGCGGCGCAATCAATCCGACTGCAACAAATACGATTCCGGCAATTCCCGTAAGTAAAATTTTAAATCGCAGACTTTGCTGCATTCCTACGTTGTCTTTTGCGCCGTTAAACTGCGACATAAATATTCCGCCGGCGGCGCAAATCGTATTTACAAGAATCAAAAATACGAAAATCAGCATTCCTGTAACATTTACGCCTGCCATTTTTACGTCGCCAAGCCCCGCGACCATAAAATTATCAATAAGCGAAACAAAATTTTGGATTAAAAGCTGAGCCATGACGGGAAGCGCAATAGAAAGAGCGCGCATATAAAACTGCGCTGTACCGAAGTATTTATTTTTTAACATAGAACCTCGTTATAGTTCGGGCATTATATCGGCAAAAAAAAAGTTTGAATAGACAGATTGAACAGGACGCACGAATAGGTTCGGTTTTAAGGAGTCAGCTTATTTTGTCAGCCTTTATTATCTGCCGGAAAGTTAGAATTGAATATGTTTTTATTTGTGTTGAGAGTTTAATACCCCGACGCTTGCGTCGGGGTTGTTGATTAGAGCTGTTATGAAACTAAAATTTCATAACGGGTTTATTTTTTACCGGTCTTTTCTTCAGGCTTTTTCTTTGCATCGGCAACCATCGCAATCATGCGCTCTTTTGCTCTTTCAATGTCATTCACCATAAGAATCGGCTGTCCTGTTGCATCAAGCGTATCGCGCCACAATGCACCTTCAGGATCAACTACATTGCGGTGAGCGGTTGCCATCCGAATCGGTATATGAACAAATTTATCGTGCACAAGACCTATAACGATTTTTGTTTTTCCTGCCATTGCCGCATGAACGGCATTATTTCCAAGTCTTTCGCAATAAATTGAATCGGAAGCGGTCGTAACGGAGGCTCTGATTTGATAACCGGGGTCGATATACTTAAGATTTATATGGAAATTCTGCTCTTTAAAATATTTCGTAATTTCATCGCGGATATATGTACCTATATCTGCAAGTTTTATATTTCCTGAAGCATCAGTTTGATTCGTCTTTGTGAGAAGTTCCTGCCCCGCACCTTCCGCAACAATGATGACGGCATGATGACGTTCTTCCAAACGTTTTTTCAAATGTTCAAGCAATCCGTTTTCACCGTAAAGATCGAACGGAACTTCCGGGATAAGACAGAAATTCGCTTCGTGGCTTGCAAGAGCTGCAGCCGTAGCGATAAAGCCCGATTCACGTCCCATAAGTTTTACAAGTCCGATTCCGTTTATCTGCGAATACGCTTCCATATGAATGGAGGCAACAGCTTCTTTTGCGCGCTGTACGGCAGTTTCAAAACCGAAAGAGCGGTCAATAAATTGAAGATCGTTATCAACTGTTTTAGGAATACCGATTACCGCGCACTTTATGCCGCGTTTTTCAACTTCATTTGAAATATCAAGCGAACCGCGCTGAGTTCCGTCTCCGCCGATAATAAACAGCATATTTATGTTCATTCTTTCGATGCAGTCGACGATTTCAACAACGCGCTGTCCGCCTCCGCGGCTCGTTCCTAAAAATGAACCTCCGATTTTGTGTATTTCATCTACATTTTCCGGATTAAGCGGAATTGTGCTGTAACCTTCTTCAGGGAAAAATCCCTTAAAACCGAACTGAAAACCGTGTATGCGCTGAACACCGTAGCGGTTCCAAAGACAGCGTACAACAGCGCGGATAACGTCGTTAAGTCCGGGACAAAGACCTCCGCAAGTACAGATACCGGCATTTACATTATGCGGATCAAAATAAATAAATTCACGGGGACCGGCTTTCTGCATGAGATTCGTTGAATCCATTGCATCGTCTTTATTAACATCAAAGACATTCACCTTATTGCGCACAAAACTGTCATCGCGTACATAATTTGCGCGATAATCACCGATTACGGTTGAAAGCTCAATCGGAGATTTAATCTTGCACGGACCGAGCGACTCTACCGAAAAATCATAATTTTCTTTTTCAGCCATAAAAAACTCCATATATGTTCATTAACTTATTACACTGCCGGCACATATAGAATGAAACGGCAAATAACAGTTAAAACTACCATATACGCAAACCGGTATTTTTTCAATCAATATTTTTTTAAGTTAAATGTAAAATGTTGAAAAAGTTCGAAATCGAACCTTTTATGCCTGAATGTAAAGTTTTATAAATTTAAATAACTTGGAAATAATATAAATAGACAGCATTTTTGATTTTGGAGATTCTGATGGGGAGTTCACGACTTACTTGCAAGAACACCGAATAAAAGACATAATCCGAATTATGCAAGGAACGGTGCTGGCAGGAAGCAATAATTTTTTTGAAGTAGAGTGCGAAAACGGAGTCCGCACGTGCTCGATTAAAGGCAAAGTTTTAAAATCGGAGACACAGTATTATAATCCGCTTGCACCCGGCGACATTGTAGAAGTCGAGTGCGGCGATGACGACACAAAAGGGCAGATTACAAGTCTTGTTTCCCGCAAAAACGAATTTGTCCGTTGGAACGTCAAAGGCAGATGTCCGCAGTTACTTGCAGCAAACGTCGATTACGTCGTTCTTGTTACAACACCGGATTGCCCTCCGTTTCGTCCGCGCTTTATAGACCGAGAACTTGCGCAAATCGAAAGTCTTGGTCTTACGCCCATCATCGTTTGCAATAAATATGACTTAATTGAAGAAAACGGCGATTCAAAACTTTCCGCCCTCACCGAACGTTATTTGAACATTTGGGAAGAACTTGGCTACCGCGTCCTGCGCATTTCGGCAAAAACCGGCGAAGGTATCCCCGAATTCGCAATGCTTCTTGAAAATCATTTAAGCGCGCTCGTCGGACAGTCAGGCGTGGGAAAATCAAGCCTCATCAATGTGCTGGACGACACCTGCGTTCTCAAAACCGGCAGCCTTTCAAAAAAATACGGACGCGGAAATCACACGACGACAAAAGGCACCTTGCTGCGCATTACGCTGAACACATCGCTGACAGGCGGCGTTCGTGGAATGAAAGCGTCGATAATCGACACGCCGGGAATCAGGCGTTTTATGACTCACGGAATTGAAGCGGACGACCTTGCGCTGTATTTCCGTGAGTTTAAGCCGCTGGTCGGAACGTGCGCATTCGGTATGAGCTGCACGCATTCCGACGAAAAAGGCTGCAAAATCCGCGAGGCTGTCGAGTGCGGCGCAATTTCCGAAGAACGCTATGACAGTTGGCGGCGGATAAAAAAGCAAATCGAAGATAAAAGCTGGGACGACTGACGTGGACGCGCACACGCTTTTAGAGTTGGATTACGGAAAAATCCGCGAAGACGTTTCATCTTTTTGCGTAAGCGAAGAAGGAAAATCCGCTTTTCTTTTACGCGACCCTTCTTCCGACCCCGCCCGTATCGAATATCTTAAATCACTCGGCAAGGAATGGACGGTTTACTTAAGCGCAAAGAAAACTGACGCTCTGCATTCATGGAATTCGATTTCGCAATCGGTAAAATCGCTTGCCGTCTCCGGCTCCGTGCTTGACGAATCCGCGATTTTCGACTTGGGACTGTTTTGCCGCTGCGTAAAAACAGTCCGCGAAGCGGTTTTGGGAGCGGAAACGGAACTTGGACTAAAAAATCTTTCTTCACTCGCAAACTCACTTCCTTCCGTCGAAATTGCGGACGCCGAAAACCGCATTTTCCGCGTTATCAATTCCGATGGAGAAATGCGCGACTTGCCTCCTTTACGTGAACTCCGCGCGAAAATTCATGCCCTGAACGCGAATATCAAGCGCATCCTTAAAAACTTTACGTCGGATTCCCGTTATTCTGCCGTGCTGGAGTCTTCGCTGCCCGTTTTTCGCAACGGACGACAGCTGCTTGCGGTAAAATCAGCACACCGACGGGCGATAAAAGGCATTGTCCACGAAGTTTCTCAGAGCGGCATGACCGTTTTTATAGAGCCTGAAGACTCCGTACGCTGTTCAAATGAACTTGTGCAGGCGGAATATGATTTGAACGCGGAAATCCGCAGAATTTTAATCGTTTTGTGTGCGGAACTGCGTCCCCTTTGTTCAGTTTTTATTCAATCACTCACGACAATGCAGGAATTCGATTGCACACTTGCCGCTGCAAAATGGGGACTTGCGCACGGAGCAGTTTTTGCGCAAAGCACACGAGAAGAGCCTTTATTGCTTTTGGGAGCGCGGCACCCGCTTTTAGGAGAGACTGCAGTTCCCGTCGATGTGCGTTTTATGGACGGAAGGCGGATTTTGATTATTTCCGGTCCCAACGCGGGCGGAAAAACCGTTGTGCTCAAAACAATTGCGCTTTTTGCCGCGATGAACCAAAGCGGTTTTCCCGTTCCCGCACGTGAAGGCAGTCGTCTTCCGGTTTTCGACAATATTTTTTCCGACATCGGCGACGCGCAGTCGCTTGAAACTTCTCTTTCCACATTCAGCGGACGGCTTAAAAACATTGCGCGCGCCGTAAATTTTGCCGGAAAAGACAGCCTTGTGATTTTAGACGAATTCGGAAGCGGAACAGACCCTGCGGAAGGAGCGGCGATTGCGATGGCGGTTTTAGACGCGTTGATTGAAAAAGACGCGTGCGTTTTGATTACGACACATCAAGGCGCGATAAAAAATTACGGCTACGCAAACGCGCACTGCATAAACGCAAGCGTAGAGTTCGACACGGACACTCAAAGTCCGACATATCGACTTTTGACGGGCGTTCCGGGTGAAAGCCGCGCGCTTGAAGTCGCACAAAAAAGCGGACTGCCGCCAAGCGTAATTCAAGCGGCGCACAATTATTGTCAGGGCGGACGGGCGGACGTTTCCTCTCTTATTGCAGGGTTGACTGAAAAACACTCCGCCGCCGACGCGCTTTTAGCGGAACTTTCCGTTCGAGAGGCGGAACTTGCCGAATTAAAAGCCAGGCTTAACGCGCAGTCGCTTGAAATTCGGCAGGCGGAACACGAATTGAAAAAGATGCGTAAACGCGATGCAGACGATTTTCTTTTGCAGGCGCGTAAAGATATTGCAAACCTTGTGCGCCGCTTAAAAGAAGGCGAATTAACGAAAGAAAAAACGAAGGAATCGGCTCTTTACCTCGACAGATTGAAACAAGAGCTTGGCGAACGCGAAACCGCGCTTGAAAAAGAGGAAGAAAAACTTGCGCTTGAACAAAAGCAACTTGAAAGCGCACCGCAGCAAAAAGAGTGCTCCGTGCGGCATAAGAAAACTAAGAAGCGTGTAAAAAATGCCGAAGCACTGAAAAATGCCGTCTCCCTCGCAAAAAATACGCATAAAGACGCGGACGCTGCGCCCGTAAAACTTGCAGCCGGAGTTGAAGTGCTTTACGGAAAGTCTAAGCGGCGCGGCGTTATTGTTTCTCCTGCCGGAAACGGCGGATGGAACGTTTTGTTCGGCAGCATAAAAATGATGGTCAAAGAGCGAGACTTAATACCCGTTTCCAAAACGGAACAGCCCGCCGCCCACTCTTACACCGTCGATCTTGCAGAGGAAAATAAAGACGCACACCCCGCCTTTGAACTCCGATTGCTCGGTCTCCGCACCGAAGAAGCAATTAAAACACTTGAAAAGCAGCTTGACTTGTGTACGCTGCACAACTTCAAAACCTTCAGTGTCATCCACGGCAAAGGAGAAGGCATTTTGCAGCAGGCTGTGCAGGATTATCTATCGAACTGTTCGACTGTAGAATCCTTCGCTTTCGCACCGCCAGAAGACGGCGGTTCCGGCAAAACGTATGTAAAATTGCGATAAGACCAGATATGCGGGAGACAGGAGTTTATGCGGATATTGATAAAACCTTTTGAATTTGTGTCAAGTTTATGTATAATAAGGAAATAAGTGTTTGCCGTGGATTTTATGCGGACAGTTTTTGTCGATGTAAGATGTGTTAGAACGATACCTGCGGTACGAAAAGGAGGGTAATACTTATGGACGAAGACTTTGCAATTATTAGTCAAGTTAAGGAACTATATGCACGACTTGTTTATACCCATAAAACTTATGAAAAATGCTATGAAATACTGAATACAAGATATAACTCAATAAAAATATTACAGATAGCACTTTCTGCAATAACAGCTGGAGGTATTATTACGTCAGTTATTGCAAATTATAGGCATTTTCAAATAATATCGGCAATCATTGCATGTATACAACTATTTCTAAATATATATTTAAAAGAGAATAATATGGCTGAAAAAGCGGATAAGTATTCTTCCATCGCTAATAAATTAATTCCTATAAGGGAGCGTTATTTATCTTTGTTGGTTGATGCTAAAGATCAAAAGTATTCAGCAGAAAAAATTGCTGAAGTACGAGATGCTATATTGCTTGATCAAAATAAGATACTGATTGATGCTATTAAGACATTTAATGCTGGTTATAAAAAGGCGAGAAATGCCTTAAAGCTTCAAGAAGAATTCTCATTCAAACCTAATGAGATAGATATATTCTTGCCTGAAAAATTAAGGTGATTATTATGGCTTTACAAGACGATTTCAATGTTTTTATAGAAAAAATTAGTTCTATCGATTTTAACGATATAGATACAAAATATAAAAGAATATGCAAAAAACTTAATCAATATTATTATAAAAGTGATAGTGATTCAGATAATTCAAAACCAGTTGGCTCTATCGGTAGAGGGACAGCAATAAAAAATATCAGTGATCTTGATATGTTATTTAAAATACCAAAAACAACATTTGATAAATTTAATGCATATGAGAATCAAGGTCAATCACAATTATTACAAGAAATAAAAAATGTATTAATAGAAACTTATCCCAGATCATATATTAAAGGTGATGGTCAAGTTGTAGTAATAGATTTCTCAACTCAGCATTTAGAGATTTTACCAGCATTTTATATAGGTAATAATACATACAAATTTCCTGATACTAAGGATGGTGGATCGTGGAAAGAAACAAAGCCTGATTTGGAAATTAAAGCCATAAAGGATGCTGATAAGGCTAATGGTATATTAATAAACTTGTGTAAAATGATACGAGCATGGAAAAATGAAACCGGTGTAAACCTAAATGGATTGTTAATAGATACACTCGTTTACAATTTTTTAAAAGAAAATGCAAATGTAAAAATATATCAAGCAAATTATTTTTTGCTTATCATGGACTTTTTTAGATTCCTTAAAAACATAAATGACAATCAAGAATATTTTCTTGCTCCGGGTAGTAATCAACGAGTCTATAAAAGGAGAAAGATTGTTAGCAAGGCTAAGAAAACATATAATAATTTATTAAAGATGAAAGAAACAACTATCTATAATTTAGCATATATTTTCGGTCAATTGTTTCCTACTTCATCACAATTTTTATCATGTGAGTCTGTATCAATAAGTTATTTTAATAATACAGAAGAATTTATTGAGAATAAGTATATTATTGATATACAATATGATTTATCAATTGAGTGTATTGTTGAACAGAATGGATTTAGACCAACTTTACTTAGCAAGATTGGTCTATTGAAAAGCAAAAAAAATCTTGAATTTTATATTGATAAGTGTGATGTACCAAAACCATATGAAGTTTTGTGGAAAGTAAGGAATGTCGGCAAAGAAGCAATAAAAAGAGACTGTATTCGTGGTCAAATAGTAAGAAGTGAAAATAAAGAAAGGAAAAGAGAACCTGCAGTTTTTTCAGGCCCACATTATGTAGAGTGTTATATAATAAAAAATGGTACATGTGTAGCCCGTGATAGAATTGATGTGCCTATAAAGATAGAAAATTTGTCCTAACACCCGCTTCAACCTGACATTGCGGAGTAGTCGCAAATGCAGGTTAAGCGAATGTTAGATGCACACCTTCGGCGGGCGAAGAAAATAATATCTGTAATTATTGATAAAGGAATAAATGTAAATGATTATTGAAAAAATTGGTGATTATGTAATTGAAATTATTGATGATAGAGAATATTCAGAAAACTCAACAGATAATATAATAATAGCCCAAATTTCGACTTATTTTTGAATAGGTTTACAAAAAAGGCGTAACCC
>CAUUGI010000007.1:0-52648 GCA_963544675.1 uncultured Treponema sp. | reverse complement strand
CGGTAATTTTTTCTTTCCAGTTTTCGTTATATTGAACATTTTTCATCGAAGCTAAAGTCAATCGAGATATTTAATTGTTCAATAAGTAAATGCTTTTCAGAATACGCAAAAAAAGTGTCAAAGTGAAAGCAAAATACGTTTAATTGACATGAGTCTTCTTTCTAATATAAAATTGTGTAAATAGAATCTTTGAGGACTTAAAATTGTACAGCTTTATAACATTGTGCTGCCTTTTCACATGTGTAACATGGCCTGCGATATTCAATATTTTTGCCTATCCCGTAAACATCCGCTTGAGCAGATACATATCGGAATACATCGTAAAAAAGCTGGCTCCGCGCCTGTTTGCAATCTTAAATTGCTACAGAAATTTTAAATTTTTCGGATATGACGAATCCAAAAAGGCACTCCCGGAACAATTTATTATAATTTCCAACCATCAAAGTCTCTTGGACATACCCGCCTATATGAATTTTTTTAGAGACAAAGAACTTAGATTCGTCGCAAAAGATAATCTTGCAAGACACATTCCGCTTGTATCGGAAATGTTACGCGCGCACGAGCACTGTATGATACCTCGCAAAGGAAGTCCTATGATTGCGATGAAAGTTGTAGAGGATTTCGGGAAACGTGTCATCGAAAAGCAGCAGATTCCCGTTCTTTTTCCGGAAGGAACACGCACACGCGACGGCAATGTAGGAAAGTTTTATTCGGCGGGATTTAGAAAGCTTGCAGAAACTGCAAATCTTCCTGTAGCTGCATGTGCGCTTGACGGCGGCTGGCAAATCCGCGATATGAACAATATAATGCGCCGCCTTAAAAACGGCTCTTACCGCATTAAAGTGGTAAAAGTTTTTCCGGCCCCTAAAACAAAAGAAGAACAAGTAATTATTCTTGAAGAAAGCCGCACTTTAATCCAAAAGCAGCTTGACGAATGGCGTAAACTTAAATCGGATATACGATAGTATTTTATATGAATTCTTCTTTTTGCAAGTTTTGCCGAGCTGCGAAACTTGAAGCGGGCAGGAAACCTAAACTATATCTTTCAAGTCCTGTTACTCTGTCCGCCAAGTCTATTCTCGTTACGTCAGCCTAAATAGCCTTAATGTCGAGTTTTAAAAAACTCGACATTCGACCTAAATATCGTTTATGTTTATCGACTTAACATTCGGGGTTCTGCCGTCAGAAGATGTTGGAATTGTGATTTCGCCGGAGCGAATTTTATCCAGAACAGCCTCCCGTCCGGGCAGATTAAAGTCGAAACCGATAATCTTCCAGTTGTGATTGACATCCGGCTTTATCGTGCCTTTATTTACTTTTTTGACGTATGAGCCGATTAAATCCCGAATGCGCCCGGCATCCTGAAATTCTTTGTAGGAATCGTAATAAACGTCCGCTTCCGTTGCAAGCTTTAAACTTTGCAGTGTTCCGAAGCGATAATTATTCACTGCGACTTTATAAACTTTTGCAGGGTCAACAGCTTCTCCCTTAATTTTTGCATTCACAATCCGCTGACCTGCGGGTTTTGATATGTCAATATCGTACATTATACCGTCAAACATATCGTAATTGTAAGAACGCACATCAGAATTGAACGAAATCGTAACATCGCCGGGCTTTGTCGTATTGTAATACTGCGCAGACCATTCCATAAACTTAAGCAGCTTTTCACCGGTCATATTTACGCCCATCAGCGTATTGGAATATTTATAGATAAAGGCAACGTCTTTCTTCTTAAAATCTCCCTTTTTCAAATTCATATCGGAGCGGAACGCAGCAGCGGCGGCAACGTCGGCTTTTGTGTAATAAAGCTGAACATCATTTATAAGGTCGATTATCGCAGTGTCTTCTATTTGAATCGTCGGCATTGTAGTAACTTTTTCATTGCCTGTGATATAGTCAACGCGGTTTATAAAGTCGTCCGTTACGTGGCCGACAACAGTATTGGCATCGGCAATGGATTTTTTGTGAACAAAGTCGAATTCCTTCAAGACACCATCATCGGCTTTAACTTTCATCGTCTCTTTATTTTCAGCATTTACGGAGAGAACCTTCCATTTTCCGTTCTCCTTTTTCACTTTGATTTCGCCGCATGCCAACGCCCATCCGTATGCACCCGGCTCAAGCACCCATGTTACGTCTCCGTTTTTGCCTTCGACTTTTGTTGCATAGCGTGCGTGTTCGTGTCCTGCAAAAATCAAGTCGAATTCGGGAATCTCTTTTGCAACATCAAATGCGCCTTTAGAACCGTATTCCCCGTTGCGGCTTACATGAAATGCACCGACTAAAACGTCATACTGACCTTTGAGGGACGCAACAGTTTCTTTTGCCGCCTGAATCGGTTCTTCAAACTCAAGCCCCTTAAAATGACTTGGCGAAGATGCTTCCCACACAGGAATATGCGGCGGCACCATACCGATTACGGCAACGCGGACACCTTCAATATTTAGAAGCTGGTACGGCAAAACGAAGTGCGATTTATCCGCCGTTTTTTTGATATTTGCAACCGTTACCGCGCCGTTAAAATTGTTTATGTTGCGGCACAAAAAGCCCATATCAAAGTTGAATTCATGGTTGCCGAGCACCCAAATATCGTAATTCATGTAATTGATTGCTTGAATCATCGGATGAGTTTCAAGGTCGTTAAAAAGTTCCGCACTGTTGTCCTGCACAGTGTCACCGACATCGATTAAAACCGTATTGGGATTTTTGGCTTTTAATTCTTTTATAATCGTATAAATCTTTGAAAATCCCGCATCGGGATCTTCTTCCGTTACCGCATAATCATACGGATAAATACGACCGTGAACATCGGAAGTGGCTGCAAAATTGAGCGTAACTTCGTCTGCTCCGGCTTCACCTTTTGTAATGACCGAGTGGGTCAGTGAAACGCTTTCCGTCTGTTTTCCTTTTGCAACAGCTTCCCTTCCCTTCGCACCGGATTTTGCCGTATCAACAGATTTTACCGAATTACACGATGCGAATAATACGGCAGCCGCTAATGCAAAAATCCGCATTCTGCATTTTTTCATAGTTCCTCCTAACAGGATAAAAATTGAAAATCAGACTTTCGTCTTTACTTGTGATTTTGCCGGACACACACGCACGGCAACCGGAAACTGCCGCAAAAGTTTGAAGCAGCCTTATATTTTCATCAGGTCTTTTTGACCGTCATAAAAACCGATATTGCAGCCGTAAACGGAACCGAAACGAGAATCCCTATGCTGCCTGCAAGTCCGTGCATAATTTCAATGACGATTAGAGGAATATTTATAAACTGAGCATACGTCATTCCGAATCCCCAAATCATCATCATAAGCGGAAGCGATCCGCCCGCAAAAGCCAGAATCAACGTGTTGGACATTGTTCCTGTAACATCTTTTCCGACATTCATGCCCGAAAAGAAAAGAGCTTTTCTCGTCATTACGGGGTTTGCCGAATATATCTCTTGAATTGAAGATGCAACCGACATCGCAACATCCATAACAGCACCTAATGACGCAATCAGAACCGAAGTAAAAAGGAGTCCGCCGAGTTTTATATTGTAGTCCGCAGCGATGTTCAAAAGCTGTTCTCCGCTCTGCATATTTATTCCGGAAAGCTGCGCTAAAACACCGATAACGAGCGCAAGAATTCCCGCTATACCTATTCCGAAAATCGTTCCCAATATTGCAGAATAAGTTTTTACGGAAAAACCGCTTATCAAAAAGAAACTGACAACGGTAATAATCGAAACAAGCAGAATTGAGACGGGAACCGCAGGAAAGCCTGCAAACAACAACGGAATCAAAACATAAATTATCAAAACGCAGGTAAATATCAGCGCGAGAATAGATTTTGCGCCCTGCCGTCTTCCCATAATAAGTAGACCGATTAAAAACAGCGCGGCAAGGAAGTAAATAAATCCGTCGCGTTTTTGATTATACAGCCACACAGACGGCGTAGAATCCGTTTCCCGAACTGTAAAAACCGCTTTTAAACCTGAATATGCGCGTGTATGGTGAAGCGATGAGAGAGTGTTGTAACTGTCGAATTCCTGTCCTTTGTAGGAACCTGAAGTAATTTTTACGCGCAGCTTTTGACTTCCTCGATACCGATTTTTTACGACAGGATCAGGCGTAAGGTCTTCTTCAATAACGGATAAAACTTCACCGTGCACAAAGTTTTGAGTGAATATCGACGGCGGACGGATTTTTTCAGATAACTTGGGAGAAATCAGACAAATAAGAAGAGTGATTAGCGCAACGCTTATTGAGAAAAATATATTCTTCATTACGGCTATAGAATAAATCCCGAATTTATATTTTGTCAATTTTTTTCCTAAGAAGAGAATTTCCCTTCTCCGTGCACATAAAATTTCCGCATTGATTTTATAGCGCAAAAATACTAAATTGGTTTTGAATAATTGCAGATGCGATTTATATTTTGCGCGGGAAATACCGCGTATTTTTAGGAGTTACTATGATTAAGACCGTAAAAGACATCGATCTTAAAGGCAAACGCATAATTATGCGTGTTGATTTTAATGTTCCAATGAAAGACGGTGTCGTTCAAGACGACACAAGAATTATGGCGGCACTTCCGACCATAAAATATATCCTTGAGCAAAAACCGCGCTCCCTCGTTTTGATGAGCCATCTTGGGGATCCTGCAAAAGATGTAAAAAAGGCTGCTGAAAAAGCGGAAAAAGCGGGAAAGTCGTTTACCGATGCGGACAAAGAAAAATTCATCAACGGCAAGAACCGAATGAAGCCGGTAGTTGAATATTTTTCTGCAAAGCTCGGACATGAAGTTAAATTTCTGCCGGATGCACTTGGACAAAAAGCTGCGATCGACGCGCTTAAAGACGGCGAAGTTGCGATGCTTGAAAACGTGCGTTTCCATAAGGCGGAAACGTCCAAAGATACGGCTGAGCGCGAGGCGATGGCGAAGGAGCTTGCATCTTACGGGGATATTTTTGTAAACGATGCATTCGGTACGGCGCACCGCGATCAGGCTTCAACAGCGACAATCGCAAAGTTTATGAGTGAAAAGCCCGTCGGCGGTTTCCTTATGGAAAAGGAAGTTAAATATATCGAACCGATGGTAACAAATCCGCCTAAACCGATGATTGCAATTATCGGCGGCGCAAAAGTTTCTTCCAAGATCGCCGTTCTTGAAAGCCTTTTGAAAAATGCGTCCGCGCTGATTATCGGCGGCGGAATGGCGTATACGTTCTTAAAAGCACAGGGACATTCCGTCGGAAAGTCGCTTGTTGAAGACGATTTTATCGACACGGCTAAAAAATTGCTTGCCGACGCAAAAACGAAGGGAGTCAACATCGTTCTTCCTGTAGACCATGTGGGTGCGGAAGCGTTCGATGCGAATGCAAAAGCCGTTGCGGTTGACGGTGTCGACATTCCGGACAACTTGATGGCGATGGATGTAGGCCCGAAAACAATTGAAGAATACAAAAAAGTTATTGCCGAAGCGAAATCCATCGTCTGGAACGGACCGGTCGGTGTATTCGAGTTCGACGCATTTGCCAAAGGCACCGAAACCGTTGCAAAACTCGTTGCCGAAGCGACAGGACGCGGCGCAATGACGGTTGTCGGTGGCGGAGACTCCGTTGCGGCAGTCAACAAGTTCCACCTTGCAGATAAAATGAGCCACGTTTCGACCGGCGGCGGTGCCTCCCTTGAGTTCCTCGAGGGCAAAACGCTTCCCGGTATTGCAATTCTTGCAACAAAGTAAAACCGCAATCCGTACAGATTTCAAAACTTGACGGATAAAATTGAGCCGCTGCCGAAAATCAAATCTTTTGGCAGCGGTTTTTATAATATATAGGGAAGTAAGATGTGTCGGAGGAATGTTGCACGCCTCTCCAAACGGGACGGATGAACTCCACGTATCGTTCGGCACACAACATCGTCCAACGTACAAAGTAAACTGACAGCAGAACACAAAAGGATTTCACATGGGGGAGCAGAAAAAAATTTAAAATTAACCAAAAACTTTCAGGAATCGATATAATCCAAAAGGAGACGCTCATTTTGAAACATACACGGAATCAAATATTGAATTCCATTTTGATTCTACAAATGAAATTCAAAAAAGTAATCCTTTGTAAGTAAAATAAATATCCTGCGCAACACCTTTCTTGCAGGATATTTATTTAATATTACAGAGAAATCACAGTTGTTCAAATCATATCGAACTTTTTAAGAAGTTTTTCATGCAAATCATCAAGTCCTTTATCTTCAAGACCAAGATTTTTTGCGGCGGCGACATCATTCATTGCTCTTTCATATTCATGTAATTCATATAGAGCTATCGCCCTACGGTAGTAAGTATGCGCTTGATATTCATTCAACTCTAAGGATTTACCGAAGCATTTTACAGCAGATTTATAATTTTTTTGGACAGAGTTAACGATTCCTTCATAATATACTGAACGGAAATTTTTAGGATCGAATTCAAAGGATTGCTTAAAATCTTTAAGTGCTTGTACATAATCATTTTTTGTAAAGTATGCCATTCCACGATGCTTCAGAATGACAGAAAGAACAATATTGTTTGGGGAGGGTTTGGATTCGATTATTTCTGTATATATCGAAATCGCACGAT
The DNA here is from genome assembly GCA_963544675.1 of uncultured Treponema sp. GTDB lineage: Bacteria > Spirochaetota > Spirochaetia > Treponematales > Treponemataceae > Treponema_D. The sequence goes on along the minus strand of CAUUGI010000007.1, from coordinate 46,042 downwards.
CAAACTCCCCTGCATTATGCGCATGTATCGCCTGCAAAAGTAAATCATCAATAGTCCCACGTACATACGGATTGATTCTTTCAATTTGCAGTTCTTTTTTTTCAACATTCACACCAAGCTGTTCATTTGTAATAGTGTCCGCAATATTATAAAACTGTAATTTTCTCTCATTCATTTCGTCCTGCAATTTTTTTTGATAATCACGGATTTCTTGGAAAATAATATCTGCAAGATTTAATGAAGCATTCATGCTTGCAAGTTTTCTTCGAAGCGGCATATCAAAAGGTGTAAATTCGCTTTTATATATAAGTTCATGTTCAACTTCAGCCCATGCATCCTGTAATATCGTACGTATCTGTATTTCACAAACCAAATCATTCGGCAACGGCAAATTATCATCAATATCAACAGGGACACAATCTTCAGGAATTGCAATAAGAACATGAATAGACTCATATCCGAATTCCTTAAAATTTAAATCTGCTCCTTTTCTTTCGATTTCACGGATATCAAATATTTCTTTTAATTGCTCCAAAACAACGGAAATATCTTCCAAAAAAGTGCATATAACCCTAATACCGATCATATCTGTCAAGCAAACCAGAGAGTCTGACAATGCAGCTTCTTCAGATTTTTGCCTAATTAGTTTTCTATAATAACTTGAAAAACTTTTGATTCGCGCTTTATAAGTAGGCTGTGAAGAAAGATATATATTTTCTTTTATTTTTTTATGAATATTTTCACGAATTTGAAGAAGCAAGGGAATATAACTTTCATATCTGCTTTTTATTCTAGATTTTATCGGTATTGTAGAATGAAAATCTTTAGACATACGCATATCATTTATTTACAGCTAAAAATTATAAGCATATAGTACTTACAATAAAAAAGCATCCTCCAATGTAAGAAGGATGCTTCGTATTACAAGCTGTATAAAGACATTAAAATATCTTTAACGCCATTACAACTTTATTTTGCTTCAGCTCCACTGGAACCTGTAGACTGAGCATTGGAAGAAGAATCCTCACTCAAACTTGAAGTAAATCCTTCTTCTTTAGCAAGTTTTTCTTTTTCAAGATAACGATTAACTTGCTTGTCACCAAATTTGGACATTTCAGCAGCCTGACGTGCAGATTCCGTTTTGTAAATAATTCCCCAAATGTCTTCATCGGCAATATCACGATCAGTGGTAAGTAAAGCTTTGTCGTAAATAATCTTTACGTCTTTAAAGTATCCGATATAATCACCGCCGATGTGATTTGCATCGCGAGTAATCTGGAAACCGGTAAACTTAACGAATGGAAGCCCTCTAGGATAAATAGGATATATACGTATTTCACGATTGCGTATTTCCTGAATATACTGAGGATTTGTCCATGTTATAGTTTTCCAACCGTCAAAATTGAGATATCCCATAAAATAACGGCGTTCAACACCATCGGTATCCTTAAGAAGTACATAAAGTCCTTCAGGATAATTCATTCCCATAGTCGTAACAGCGACGGATTTTACAGTACCTACATTCTTAACAACTCCGAATCCGTCTTCGAACAAAGTCTTACCGCTGGCCTTCTCTTCGTCAGTAGGTTCCTGACGTACGCCGTTATCATCAGCAGTAGCAAGTCTTTCATAGGCGGGGATCTCAAACGGAGGTCGAATATAAGCGTGAGCATTTGCATTCCAATCAGGGAATACAACACGAACACCCATAACATTTGATCCTGCGAAAGGAACCTGTGCATCACTTTTAACAGGGGCGGCAAGAACAGTTGACATACTAAGAGCCTTTACTGATTTTGCTGAACTGTTAAGAATAACCTCCCATTCAGGAAGAACCAATGATGTTTTCATAAGATTTTTCTGCTCATCCGTAAATGTTGCACCGGCAGCAGTAGAAAAATCCATAACCGTCTGCTTATTCTGTGAAGGATTTCCATCTGAATTCGGTACACAGTCCGCATCAAGTTTTGTAAAATCGATAACAGTTGCCTGTTCAGCAAAAGCACCGATACCAGCAAGCAGCATAGCAGCTGCTACAAAAGAAAAAGTCCTCTTCATTCGAAGCTCCTTTTAAATATACGATGTAGCCTTGTATTATGCTGATATTATCTAATATGCAATTATTTTTGTCAACGCTTTTTTTATATTTTAATAATATGGATGTGCTTCACATTACCGATTGATGAAATTTTGCTATATTTACAAATCGATAGAAGTCTTTCATAAAACGGCTCAATCAACAACCCCGACGCAGAGCATCGGGGAACAGTGCTCAATGTTTCGCACTGTATGTTCTCATAAGGTGATTGCAGTCGGGTTTAATACCCTTTGTTGCGACGCAGAGCGTCGGGGTATTAAACCCTCCGCACGAATAAAATGAGCTGTAAATCGAGTGCAAAATTATTATTATTTATGCTAATCTAATATGGCTCAAATATTTTTAATCATGGAGAAAATTATGGATTTTATAGTACATCTAATAGAACGCTATCCTGTACTTAAGGTTTGCGAAAGCGACCTTCGGGAAGCGTGCAGGATTTTGATTGCGTCCTACGAGGCGGGCGGCAAACTGCTCGTTGCGGGAAACGGCGGAAGTGCTGCGGACAGCGACCACATTACAGGCGAACTTTTAAAAAGTTTTGTAAAAAAGCGCACACCGTCAAAAGAATTTTTAAGCCGCCTTTCGGAAATAGATGAAGAAACGGGCGCGTATCTTTCCGATAAACTGCAAGGCTCGCTTCCGGCAGTTGCGCTTACGAACAACAGTGCCGTTATGACGGCAAGCCTCAATGACGTTGACGGGAATGCGCTGTTCGCTCAGCAAGTCAACGGGCTGGGAAAGTCGGAAGACGTGTTTTTAGGCATTTCGACGTCGGGAAACTCAAAAGACATCGTATATTCAATGACGGTCGCAAAAGCAAAGGGATTAAAAACCGTCGCGCTTTCAGGCAGGGACGGCGGCAAACTCAAGCGCCTTGCCGACGTTTCGATTGTCGCGCCGGAGACGGAAACATACAAAATCCAAGAACTGCATTTACCGATCTATCACGCGCTCTGTCTCCAAGTCGAAGAGCATTTTTTTCCGGAGTAAGGCATGAAGACAGTCATAATGGCAGGCGGCAAAGGGACGCGCATTGCATCAGTGCGGAGCGACGTTCCCAAACCCATGATTGAAATCTGCGGAAAACCGATTTTGCAATATCAAATTGAAAACCTCAGAGCCTTCGGACTGACCGATATTCGGCTCGTCATCGGGCATTTGGGCGATTCGATTAAGCGGTATTTCGGAAACGGTGAAAAATTCGACGTGAATATTACGTATTTTGAAGAGACGGAGCCGCTAGGGACGGCGGGCGCGCTGTTTAAGATGAACGACCTCACGGAAGACTTCTTGCTGCTCTGCGGCGACGTTATTTTCGACATCGACTTCAATCGCTTTATTGCTTTCCACACAGCGCACCGCGCATGGGCAACGCTCCTTTCCCATCCGAACGGGCACCCGTACGACAGCTCTCTTTTAGTTACGCGGATTCTTCCTCCGCAAACGCCTGGCGGACTGCCGGAAGATTCTCATCAAGTCATTCAGTGGCTCAACAAAGAGGATGAGCGGCTGTATTACAAAAACCGCGTCAACGCCGGAATCGAAATTATTTCTCCGCAATTACTCAAAGCGGCGGCAGAAACGCTTGGACGTGAGGGAAAAATGCCGCAAAAAGTCGACCTTGACCGCGATGTCCTCAAACCGAATATCAAAAGCGGAAAGATTTTTGCCTATGATTCGCCTGAATATATCAAGGACATGGGGACGCCGGAGCGTTACTACGAAACGCAGGAGGACATCCAAAGCGGTAAAGTGCATGCGCGGAACCTTTCGCATAAGCAAAAATGCGTTTTCCTCGACCGCGACGGGACGCTCAATAAATTGAACGGCTTTATAACGAAGCCGGATGACTTTGAACTGTTGCCCGGCGCGGCGGAAGCGGTGAGGCTCATCAACAAAAGCGGCTATCTTGCAATCGTAGTAACAAATCAGCCGGTCATTGCCCGCGGAGACTGCACGTTCGAAGAACTTGCCGTCATTCACAACAAGATGGAAACCGAACTCGGCAAGGCGGGCGCCTTTATTGATGCGCTGTATTTTTGTCCGCACCACCCGGACAAGGGATTTGCAGGAGAGCGCGCCGAATACAAATGTCAATGCAAGTGCCGAAAGCCCGCTATAGGAATGCTTTTGCAGGCAGCAGAAGACTTTAATATCGATTTGACGCAATCGTACATGGCAGGCGACAACGCGAACGACATTTTGGCAGGGGTCAGTGCCGGCTGCGAGCAAACAGTGCTCCTTGCAAGCGACATCGGACTTTTGGACTATGTGAAAAGCGCGATTTACGGGGAGTTGGATTTTTAATCAGCAACCTCCATACAGAGCGTCGGGGTATTGAACAGTATTCAGATTAAAATAGAAAAACCGCCTGAAAATATCAGACGGTTATGACCCTTGGCAGAATCGAACTGTCGACAACTTGCTTAGAAGGCAAGTGCTCTATCCAGCTGAGCTAAAGGGCCGTTCGCATAATATAGTGAAAACTCCGCTTTTAAGCAAGTTGATTTCAGACATTTGCATGAGATTAGTTGATTCGCTGTCAGCCTTATAAAAAAAACTGTCCGAAAACTTAAACTTTCGGACAGTCCGATTTGTTTTGCTATAAACAGTGAAACGGGCTATTTAGTCCAATTAAATTGTTCCGACTAAATCTATACCGGGTTTTAGAGTGCTTTTTCCCGGCTGCCATTTTGCAGGACAAACTTGATCGCCGTATTTTGCAACAAATTGAAGTGCTTTTACCCTTCTTAAAAGCTCCTCTGCATTTCGTCCGATATTTCCTGCAACAACTTCATAGGCGGCAACTTTGCCTTCTGGATTCAGCACAAAAGTCGCGCGTTCCGCCATTCCGCTGCTTTCGATAAGAACATCAAAATCTTTGCTCAAAACATGAGTCGGGTCGGCAAGCATAGGATACTTTATCTTCTGAATTGTTTTTGAGGAATCTTTCCATGCTTTGTGAACAAAATGCGTATCAGTTGAAACGCTGTACACTTCGCAGTCGATTTTTTTGAATTCATCATAATAATCCGCCAAATCCTCAAGCTCCGTAGGGCAGACAAATGTAAAATCCGCCGGATAGAAGAACAATACAGACCATTTTCCCAGCAAATCATCTTTTGAAATCGTTATGAATTTATCTTGATGAAATGCGTTTGCAACAAAACTCTCAACTTCTTTACCAATTAAAGCCATAATACCTCCTTCTTAAAATTAGGCAGAGTTTAGCATAGTTTTCCGCATAATGAAATAGGACGTGTGTCCGGAAGCATTACTGAGCTTGAAAAAGAGCGGAAGATACCTACAGCGAAAAAAACTCCGAATACGGTGTCTTTTGACGGAAACTCATCCGTTCCACATTGTATTTTTATGGAATCTCATCATGTATTGATTGTCTTAGACAAAAACCGAATTTCGTCCCGTTCTGCGCCGGCGTGAACTTATTTTGTCAATTCGGTATAATACGTTTGGGAGTTTAAGGACAAATTATGAATTATGGTTTTATTCGCTCGGCTTGTGCAAGTCCGAGATTGAAAGTGGCAGATTGCCGTTACAATTCTGAGCAGATAATAAATGCCGCCCGGCTTGCAGCAAAAAACGATGCAATGCTTATCGTTTTTCCGGAACTTTGTATAAGCGGATATTCGTGCGGCGATTTATTCTTTCAGGAGTCGCTGCAAAAAGGCTGTGTTGCAGCCCTTGAAATGATTGCGCATAAAACCGCTTCATTGGACGCGCTGATTGTTCTGGGGCTTCCTCTTGCAAAAGACGGCGTATTGTTCGATTGTGCGGTTTTTTTGTATAAGGGAGATGTGCTGGCGGCAATTCCGAAAACATACGTTCCGAATTATACAGAATTGTATGAAAAGCGCTATTTTGCTTCAGCAGCTAATATAAAAGGAAACAATACTGTTTATATTTCGACAAAATTCGATTCCGTCCCTTTCGGAGCGGATATTTTAATATGCGATAAAAATAATCCTCGCCTCGTTATAGCTGCGGAAATATGTGAAGATTTATGGTCTCCTCTTCCGCCTTCTTCAACAGCATGCCTTTCGGGGGCGAGCGTTGTTGTAAATCTTGCCGCAAGCAATGAAATTATCGGTAAGGCTGAATATCGAAGACTTTTAGTTAAATCGCAGTCTTCTTGTGCTTTGTGCGCGTATCTTTGCGCGGAAGCAGGACAGGACGAATCAAGTCAAGATTTGATTTTTGCAGGTCAAAGTCTCATCGCCGAATGCGGTACGATGCTTGCAGAAGCCAAACCGTTTGAACCCGGCATGATTTGCGTAGACATAGACCTTGAGCGCATTGAAAAAGAACGCCAAAAGATGACTACATTTGCAGATTTATCGCCGGGATGCTTTGCAAATTATAGACGAGTTTACTTTAAAGGCTCATCAAGTTCAAAACAATATATGCCTTCAAAACTTTTGCGTACAATAGGTGCATTCCCGTTTATTCCGAATGAAACCGTAAGTCAAAACGAGCGTTACGCTTCCATAATTGCAATGCAGGCAGAAGCATTGTCAAGACGACTCCGGCATATCAACGCAAAAACTGCGGTTATAGGACTTTCCGGCGGGCTTGATTCAACTCTTGCCTATCTTGTAATGCTTCGCGCATTCGATATATCAAAACTGGACAGGAAAGGAATTGTCGCTGTTACAATGCCTTGCTTCGGAACAACCGACAGAACATATAAAAATGCCTGTGCGCTTGCACAAAAAAGCGGAACTTCTTTTAGAGAAATCAATATTGCCCGGACGGTTTTAATGCATTTTAAAGACATCGGACATGATATGAACGTGCATAATAATGTTTACGAAAATGCTCAGTCGCGCGAAAGAATGCAGGTTCTTATGGATATTGCAAATCAGATAAACGGAATTGTAATAGGCACCGACGATTTATCGGAAATTGCGCTGGGTTGGTGCACGTATAACGGCGATCAAATGTCCATGTACGGAGTAAATTCTTCGGTGCCAAAGACGCTTGTACGCCATCTTGTAGAATATTTTGCCGCAGTTTCAGATGATTCTGAACTTTCCGCATTGCTGCGCGATATTCTTGCAACGCCTGTAAGCCCGGAATTGCTTCCTCCCGAAAGCGGCGTGATTACGCAAAAAACGGAAGATATTGTCGGTCCTTACGAACTTCATGATTTCTTCCTGTACTATATGCTCAGATTCGGATTCAGTCCCGCAAAAATTCTATTTCTTGCGGATTCTTCAAAATTGCCTTATTCACATGAAGATAAACTCCGCTGGATGCGCATATTCTATTCGCGCTTTTTTTCGCAGCAGTTTAAGCGCTCCTGTATGCCTGACGGCGCAAAAGTCGGAACCGTTGCACTTTCGCCGCGCGGAGATTGGCGTATGCCGAGCGACGCTTCCGCTGAAATCTGGCTTGCAGAGCTTGCATCCCTGCGCTGATGTTAGGATATGTACATGATTTCCATGCAGGAAATCATGGCGATGTATTAAAACACGCCGCACTCACATTGATTTTAGAATATCTTAATCGGAAAGATAAACCGTATACGTTTTTTGATACTCATGCAGGTTCAGGTGTTTACAATCTGTCGAATGAACGTTCCGCAAAAACGGGTGAATGCGTAAACGGCGTTCTCCGACTGCGTGAATTTTACGCCGCCTGTGCGGAAAAAATTCCTGAAGCATTAAAACCGTATATTACGGAACTTGAACGCTACGACGGCGGCATATATCCCGGCTCTCCGCGCATAGAAGCGGATTTTATGCGCAGCAAAGATAAATTGATTCTTTCTGAATTACATCCTGCGGCGTATAAAACGTTATGCAGCGCGGTAACTGAGAATTTCGTCTCTATTCATTTTAGAGACGGTTGGGAGCTGCTCGGTGCATTGACGCCGCCTAAAACCAATCGCGGAGCCGCCCTTATTGATCCGAGCTACGAAATCGAAGCCGATTACGCTACCGCCGCTGAAACCGTTATAAAAGTTCACCGAAAATGGCGGAGCGGAATAATCATTCTTTGGTATCCGCTAATTTCCTATAGAATCAAAATTATCGGAAACATGAAAGACAGAATCATACGGGCGGTAAAATCTTTTAATGCGGCTTCTGAAATATTGAATGCGGAGCTTTGCGTAAATTCATCGGATTCTCACAAGGAAGTTTCGTTAAACGATTTAGATAAAAACAATGCGCCGCGTATGTACGGAAGCGGACTGCTTATAATAAATTCACCTTGGAAGCTAGATGAATCTTTGCGCGGCATTCTCCCGTTTCTTGCAGATTGTTTAGGCATTGAAAAGAAAGGGAACTGGAACCTTAATACCAAATTCTAAATCCTGCCGCACTTGGCAGAGCCAGTAAATAATTGCATCTGTTATCCGTGCCGAAATCTATTTCCGGCTGAATTGTCTGCTGTAAAAACAGCTCTAAAAATCCGTCATAAAAAATAAAACTCAAACCGCCTGTCATGCGCAAACCTGCCGAATACAAAATCTCTTCCGATATTTTGATTCCTGCACAGCTTCCAAATCCGCCGTAAAACTTAATATTTCCGTTTTTATTTAATGACGGATTAAGAGGCAGAAAATCCGCCGCAAGAATCAAATCAAAGGATTTTATAAACGGATTGTAGCCGGTCTTTATTTCTGCACAAACGGGAATCCTATCCGTATGAAAGATAAAAGCCGCTTCAAATGCTGCACTGTTTTTACCGATGAAATCCGTCTTTGGATTAGAGCAAATTTCAGCTCCTACGGCTATAGCCCATGTTCCGGTCAGCATAAATAAAAATAAAACAGCTGCAGATACGAGTTTTTTGCGGAGATAAAAGCAGGAATAAAATATACAGTCCATAATTGTATCGGATAGTAGCATATTTATTAAATCGTTACAAAGTTTGAACAGTTTGACTGCTATTCTTCAAGTTTAATTCTCCCAAAGTTTTACGGGGAGGCAAAACTCGTATAAAAACCTCTGTATCTTTAGAAGAACACTCCAGTCGTTGAATCAATCAGGGGGTTCTTAGGATGGAGAGCGGTGAAAATTGATATGAAGATATAATTTGCTCTTCTGTTCACTTGCAGTTTTAGTTGGACGACATAAAAAAATTATGGAGACAAAAGACAGAACGACCGTGTCGCATTGCTTTTTTTTCATGGAAAAGCAGAATACTTTGTTGTGATTATTTTTTAATAACACACCATCTATTGACCATATATATATATATATATATTAAACCCACCATGAATGTCTTTCAAAAAATCGTAGAAAAAACACAGCGCAGCAAAAATTTCTTTGTTGAGGCAGAGGTTGAAGTTCCTGCGGTAAAACACAAGATAATAACTGCCTCCGTTTTTGCTAAAAACAAAAACGAAGCACTCGAAAAATATAAAAAGGAACTGGAAAATAATGAAATTACGTGCGTAAATGTTTCAAAGCGTGCAAGTCCCTTTTCCGGTATCGTACTTTTAGGTGTTACTGTTCTTATGAGTTTTTTCAAATATTATGAGCCGGGCGGTTTTCGATTTGTAACGCTGTTCCCGAACATAACGTCTATTTTGTTTTCCATAATAATATATGCAAGTTTTGTTATACGAGTGAAAGGGTTAGAAAATACATTTAAAAAATTTGCTGACAGCACTATTTCTATTCTGTTTATTCTGGTCATGGGCATTTTTATAAGACTTTTTGCCGGAAGCAGTACAATACCGCAGGGGGTCATTGGTAAAATTTTGGCGTATATGGGCTTTGGAAATAATTATCTTTTAATTTTCTTAGCAGCGGCGTTGTCGTGGCTGGGATTGAAGCAAATTTGCGGATTTGTTTGGCTTGCGGTTATCGGTTTGGGTTTTATTGAATTTGCGACATGCGGAAAGTATATGGGAGATTTCAAAGGAGTCGTATTCATTCTGAGCGCATTCACAGGCATTATTGCGTATCTAAAATATGAAGGAAAATTAGTCATGAATGCTTTTAAGGAAATGGTGCTCATAACAAAGAATTCTATCGGTGCTGACATAAAAGAAAGTCAAAAATTCGCAAAAGATGGAATCTCAAAAATTAAAAGCGCAATAGAAACAAGGGAGCAGTCTAAAGAAATAGAGGAGAAATTTAATGAAGAAATCTAAACTTGCGTATTCGGTATTGCTTGCAATTTTTTGTCTTGCATTTGCAGCGTGCGATCGCAATTCTGCAGAGAAAGCTGCTACAGCCCGAAATAAAAATTACCGATCGGTAACGGTTATCAACAGTCTTTCTGAAAAACTTGTCAAAAACTGCAAACTTATGACGGCAAGCGGTATCCAAATAGCCGAGCAAGAGAAAGAAACGTATGAAAACATCGTTTTTCTCAATTTCGACAGAAAATCAGTCTACAAAGATGAAAGCAATTTCAAAATTATATTGACTGACCGTTACGGATTAAAATATGAAAAACTTTTTACGGCAGCGGAAAAGGGAAACACCGACGTCGTTATAGAAGAGGCGGATTACGTTAAACAATCCGGCGACTGGAAAAGAAAAATAGAAAAAATGCTGAATAATTAACAGTGTTTCGATAGATAGATTAAAGCGGATAAGTCGGCTATGTTATAAGGTGCAACCCCTACTCCGCCAACGCAATCTTCCCGCCGCTGATGTCACAAAGTTTCGCCGCAAGACATTCGTATTCATCGGCACGGACATTTCCCGCAAAATCCACGCGCTCCTCGAACGTCTCTTGCAGTCCCGTTATGGTGAACGCACCGAGTGTGCGGCGTATCGTTTCGCATTCGGCATAGCCGCATTCAAAGCGGAAGGGGCGCTCTTCAACGTATGACGCAAGCAGTCCCAGCGCGTCGGCTTTTTCGATAACGGATTTTGCGCATGAACCGTACGCTTTAACCAGTCCTCCAGTGCCGAGCAGTGTGCCGCCGAACCAGCGCGTAACGGTCAAAACAAGGTTTGTGCATTTTCTTCCCTTTAGAACGTCCAGTATCGGACGCCCTGCCGTTCCGGTCGGTTCTCCGTCGTCGCTCATTCCCATAAGTTCGGCATTCAATCCCGTGATAAAGGCGTGAACGGTGTGCGATGCGTCAGGGTATTCAGTCTTTTTATTTTTGACGATTGTTCTCGCTTCTTTTTGCGACGAACACGGAGTCAATTCGCTTATGAAAATCGAATTTTTTACAGCCGTTCGGCATAAAACGGAGCCGGTCAGAATATCCATTACGATTTTGCCGCGTCCGGCTGAACAGAAATGTCTTTTACTTCTTTTGCGGCGACGCGTACGCCCTGCGCTTTGAGTCCTTTTTCTGCAAAGTCTTGAGCCTTAAACTTTTCGCTTAAAATCTTTACGCGCGGCTTCGGCACATAATTGAGCGTAAACGTAAACGTCTTCCGCGTATCGACGTGCAGGACATCCATGCCGTCGGGCGCAAAAAAATAATCGCGGTTCATAATGTAGCCTGCGATTTTGCAGCGTTTTACATAAACGAACTGTGTGGCAGGGTCGCGGTAAATAATTGTAAAAAGGATTTTTACAAGCGACTCTTTGTCCGCAAAGGAGCAGCAACGCAGTTCCGGTCCCACAAAAACTTTTGACGGTGCTTCCGTAACGGTGTAAATTCCGCTCTTACGCACGTAAAGAATCTTATCAAACTGCGTAATCTTCAAAAGTTCCGTCCCGCCGAACACCTGCGTACCTAAATAGCCGCTTTTTTCATCATATTTGAGCGGCGTATCGCGCTTAACGACTGCCTTTACGTCCACTGTCGTGATTTTTTTAATCTCGGTGCGGCGAGTAAGGAGCGACGGCTCAAGTTTCGCTTCAATCCCCTCAAGCCAGCTGAGCGCGTAGTCGGTAAGATGGCGCAATAGGCGCGCAATTTCTTTAAGCCGCGCATTTATCGCGTTCACTTCCTGCCGGTTTTTGTTTATGTCGTAGAGCGATATGCGCCGGATGGGGATTTTGAGCAGGTGAGCAACGTCCTCGTCAGTTACGTCGCGCAAAAGCTCTTTTTTGAATGGAATAAAGCCGTCTTTGACCGCCGCTTTGACCGCTTCGTCCGTTTTCATCTCTTCTATAGACTTGTAAATCCGCTCTTCGATAAAAATGCGCTCAAGCGTCCGCAAGTGCAGTTTTTCATTTAATTCCGACTTTTCAAACTCAAGTTCGTCATGCAGAACTTCGACCAGCTGCTTTGCATGGTGTTCAATAACCTGCGTTACCGTCATCTGAACGGGCATATTTTCTTTTATAACAAGCAGATTGCAGTAGACGGTCTTTTCGCACTCGGTGAATGCGTACAGAGAATCTACAACGTCTTTGACGTACACGCCGCGCGGCAGACGGATTTCGATATTTACGGTGTCCGCCGTAAAGTCGTTTATCGAAGCAATTTTGACTTTGCCGTTCCGCGCCGCTTTTTCAATCGAATCCATAAGACTTTCCGACGTGCTGCCGTACGGAAGCTCCGTGATAACGATTTTTTTATCGTCGCTCGTATCCATTTTGGCACGCGCAACGATTTTCCCGAGTCCGTCTTTGTATTCCGTGCAGTCAATCAGACCGCCGGTCGGGAAGTCGGGATAAATCGAAAACTTTTCTCCACGCAGACACGCTTTCTCCGCTTCGATCACTTCGTGAACGTTGTGGCTTAAAATCTGCGTACTCATGCCGACCGCAATCCCTTCCGCGCCCGTGATAAGGACGAGCGGCAACTTTGCGCGGAATACGACCGGCTCCTTGCTGCGTCCGTCATAGCTCGGCACGTACTGCGTGATTTTGGGATTGTAGATGATTTCTTTGGTAACGGGACGGAGGCGGCACTCAATATAGCGGGGTGCAGATGCGCTGTCGCCCGTGTACATATTGCCGAAGTTCCCCTGCTTGTCGATAAAAATCTCTTTATTCGCAAGATTTACGAGCGCGGAATAGATAGATGCGTCCCCGTGCGGGTGATATGCCATGACTTTGCCGACAACATTTGCAACTTTTGTGAATTTGCCGTCGTCGTTTTCCAAAAGCGTATGCAAAATGCGCCGCTGTACCGGCTTTAAGCCGTCGATGAGTTCGGGAATCGCCCTGTCGCGGATAACATAGCTCGCGTATTGAATAAAGTTTGAATCGAAAAGATTTTTGACGTATGCCATTTTCCCGCCCTGAAAATAATTGATTGCGCATTTTATACGGAAAAGACAGCATTTTTCAAGGCAGAGCACAGTTTTGCGAAAGCAAGCCGGATTTTCGCTTCCTACTTTCGTTGTTGGGCATCTTCTTTCAGTTTTATCCAGTCCCAAACCGCAGGATCTTCCTGCCCTATCCGCCAAAAAGCAACGGCTCTTACTCCTGCCGATTTATACATACGAAGTTTTGCAACGACAGAAAAAACGTCTTCAAACCAAGCTGTAACATTCACTTTCATGTTGATTTGGGCAGTCGGAATTCCGTTTACGTATTCTACTTTTTCCGAATCGTATTGATTTATGATCCTGTTTATTCCTGCAAAATACCAGCCCTGCGAGGTCTTTTCACTCGCCCATGTACGCCCGTAAAACGGCACCCCCATAACAAGTTTTTCTTTTGGAACAACATTTGCGGCGTAATCGGCGATTTTCATGCACCACGCCGGCGAGGCAATCGGTCCGGGACGGCTTGTTGACCAATGCTCATCATAAGCCATAACAACAACGCGGTCGGCAAGAGCCGAAATCTTTTTATACGGAAAAGCGTCGCCGGCAATCGTCTTTGTCCGAGCAGGAACGCAAACCGTAAACATTTTTCCGGAACATTTGCATTGCACACTTAAAGCTGCAAGAAAATCGATAAAATTACCGACATCTCGTGACGGAATCAATTCATAATCGACTTGAACACCGTCAAAAGGCACTGCAGCCGCCATTATTTGTTTTATCATTTGCTGCTGAATTCCGAATTTCGGTTCAAGAACAAAATGCGTAAGAGCACGGCTGTCGCAAACTAAAACCAAATGAAGTCTGGCCGCCGTTCCGCTAAGTTTTGCCCTGTTGGGAATTCCGCTCAACTCGCCGTAAGAATTAACTTCGGCGGCAAAATAACCTATATCCGTAAGCGGAAAATCAAAATCAAGCTCATTTTCGCGCCCCTGCATTACCCAGCCCCAAACTTCGCCGAATTCAACAGGTACGCCTTCCGGTGTTTTCTGTTTGTAAGAAAGTTTTACGGAAGAAACATCTGTTCCATCATTATTTACCTCACTTACTGCCGCCGAATCCTTTTTGCCTGAAGCAAAAATATTTTGCTCTCCGAAAAACAATCCCCATAAAAGCACACAGACACAAAATCCTGCACGGCAAAATTCTATTTTGTTTATTTTTATTTTAATCATATCCTATACATCGGCTTTTTTACGCAAAAATTTCTACGTCGAATTTCGACTATCAACAACTTACTTAATTTGACATTTGAGAATTCTACTTTTATAGTAATCGTATGCTTAATTTTTCCATCAGAGATTGGCTGCACATTGCCGCACTTCTTATTTATATTTTTATTGTCGTTTCAATGCCTCTTAGGCGCAAATTTATTTTGAAACGAGCCGGAAATAGAATTCTTGCCGTAAACAAAAAGAATACTATACTTCCCGTACTGATTATGCTGTCCTGTGCAGCTCTTATGGCAATAATACAGATAAAAAAACTGGGTACGACAACGGATATAATCGTTATCCTTATTGCAACACTGGGTGCGGCAATGGGGTCTTATGAAATATCGCTGAATGGAAGCGAAGGAGTTTACACGAACGGTTTAATCGGAAGCGGACATTTTTTGCCGCTGTCGGAGATTTATGCCCTCCCGGCTTATGATGAACTTCAGAAAAATCCGACGGATTTTAATCACAAAGTCCTTAAAATCGTTACGGACAGACGCGGCGCAGTTTCGTTTTTTTATTCGACTCCGGAAGAATGCAAAAGCGTTATTGAAGCACTTGTAAAATTATCACCTTCCTTAAAATGTAACGGGTGAATGTAGTTTCGACAAAGAAATCTTATAAGTTAAATTGAACGGTGGCATTTTAACGTTCAACTTTACCGTTCGCTTAAAAGATGAAATACCGCGGGCGCATTTGTTTAAGTGTTTGCTTGATAAAGATTTATTGAGCCTTTATAATTTACAAAGTATGACGAATTTGCTTGAAGAATTGATGGAAGGTTTTATACCTGCAGCTGTTTATGCTCTTGTAGGCGAAAGCGGGACGGGGAAAAGTTTCCGCTCTAAGCTGCTTGCAGAAAAATATGGAATTCACGCTATAATCGATGACGGACTTTTGATTGAAGATGACAAGATTCTCGCCGGTCGTTCTGCAAAGCGTGAAAAAACTTATATGGGAGCGGTACGCGCAGCTTTGTTTGATGACAAAGAACACCGCGATGAAGTTGCAAAAGTTCTAAAAAAAGCACATATCAAAAAGATTTTGATTTTAGGCACGTCTGAAAAAATGGTTTTTAAGATTGCTACAAGATTGCAGCTTCCGCCTCCGCAAAAAATCATAAAAATTGAAGATATAGCCACCCGTGAAGAAATCGAAAAAGCTATTAAAACGCGTACTGTTGAAGGAAAACATGTGATTCCGGTACCGTCGATCGAAGTTAAGCGAAACTATCCACAAATTTTTTCCAATTCGATAAAGCTGCTTTTAAAAAAACGCAAACTTTTTCCCGGCAAAGAATCGACGGACGGCAAACTGTTTGAAAAATCCATCGTACAACCGGAATTTTCTAAAAAAGGTCGCATAGAAATTTCAGAAGCCGCTCTCACACAAATGGTCATGCACTGCGTTTCCGAATGCGATAATGCAGTACGTGTAAAAAAACTTTCGATAAAAACAGATGCACGCGGCTATCGGGTTATAATCACAATAGATGTACCGTTCGGAACTCAATTAACCGGAAAGATTCACAAACTCCAACAGTACATAATTGATAAAATCGAAAGCTACACGGGAATTCTTATCGAAGAAGTCAGCATAATAATTGATAAAATAACCGGCACAGATTTTACAGAAGAAAGTAAGAATTCCTAGAAATGTAACAGTAGAGCAAAGTGTCAATTTTTCATCTTGATTTGTCTCTATATCTCAAAACTAGACATTCGAGCTGCTATATATAAGTGGATGATGTTCGCCGGATAAAATCACCGAAATTTCCGTAATCCCTCATTTGCTTTTTAAGCATATCCGCGTTAAACAATTTTTCAGCTCCTACAGTTGTAGGCGGACCGTGTCCCGGCAAAATTACCGTTGTATCCTGCTGAGAAAATATTTTTTCTGCAATATTTGTACGAAGAATTTGACTTGAATAACTTGAATTCGTGCTTCCTAAAAGCCCTGCGGAAATACTGTCGCCTACAAAAAGAACATTTTCAATCTTATAGACAATTGAATCAGTAGTATGTCCGGGCAGCATTATATAACGAACGGAAAGACCTGCTATTCGTATTTTTCCGTCGCCTGTTATTACATTCGTTGCGTTGCCTGCAATATCCCAATCTGCACCGTAGATTTTAGGAGAATAAATCTTTGTCAGCGTTTTTAATCCCTGAGCATGACTTCCGTTATTATGAGTAATTAGTATCGCAGTCAATTTATATTGATTTTCTTCAACTTGAGTTATGATTTCCTCAGTAACTTTTCCCGGATCAATTAAAATCACTTCTTTTGATTTTTCATTTACAACAAGATAACAGTTTGAAAATCCCATAGGATTCAAATGGAAGTAGAGTTTCATTTGATTTCCCCCTTAAACAAAGAACTGCCTTGTTCGTCAAAAATTGCAGAGTTTGTATTGGACTTTTTGAATGATAGATTTTCATGTTCAAGTTCAATGAACATCGTATTTTTTATATTACAGTTGCGTATCGACGTATTTATAAGTTTTGCACGTATAAAGCGTGAATTATAAAGGTCGGAATCATCGAATGATGATTGAAGCGACTTAATACCGTTAAAGTTATTTTGAACCATGTCGCTTCCTGTAAAAAGCGTATGTGAAAATGTGCATCCTGCAAATGAAGAGAATTTCATATTACATTTTAGAAGCGTACATCCGATAAATACAGCAAAGTCGAATATACTCATGCGGCTTATAAATCCTTCCGAATGCAGATTTGTAAACGTACAGTGCATAAAATTACAGCCGTAAAAACGCTTGTTGGTCAAATCGATACCGGTAAAAGTCATACCGGCAGTGTTGAGTCCCACTATTTTATCGTGATTTTTGATGTAATTATATATTTCCTGCTGCGCTTTTCCGGGATCAGGAATGTGGTCTAAACAGTAATTATCTTCATTTGTGATGTTTCCGTTTTCGTCGAACGTAGAAACCGCAATGCTTCTGCAAGACTTTACAAGGCATTTATTCAGTGAAAACATACGCGAATGCTAAAGAATTACGCTTATTTAGTCAAACGGCTTCATTGCTTCTATTGCTTCCGATTTCAAGCGGAGAAAACAACGTCATCAAGAGAAACCGACACAACTCGAATCCCTACCCTATTAAAAAGGTTTCCATTCGACTCTTTTCTTTACCGTTCCGTTTTTGTGATAGGTGTATTCGTAAAATATTTCATCTAAATCGCCGTTCGAAAGATACTTGTCATAAATGTAATGTCCGTTTTCATCGTATTCGTACCAACTCTCCAGTCCGTCAGAATCTTTTTCGTAAATCTTATTTCCCTTGTCGTCGTGTTCGCTCCAAACCTCATAGCCGCTGTTGTTTTTGTAGTGGATTAAATTCCCGTTGTTATCGTAGGCAGTCCATTCTTCCTTATTCTGTAACTGTTTATCACCGTATTTGGTGAGCACGTAACGGCTTTCGTTTCCTTTTATCTCGTATTCTTTCCACCACTCTTCGCCGTCCGTGTCTTTGTAATGGATTTCATGTCCTTGATTATCGTATTCTCTCCACCATTCTTTACCGTTACTGTCCTTGAAATAAATGCAATTCCCTTTACGGTCATATTCATACCACCATTCGCTTTCGCTGTTATCTTTATAGTAAATCATATTTCCTTTGCCGTCGTATTCGCACCACGTTTCAAAGCCAAGAGCACTTTTGTTATAAATCATATTTCCTTTGCTGTCGTACTTATACCACCACTCACCGCTGTTAACGTATTTTGAATGAATTATATTTTCTTTGGCATCAAATTCTGTAATTCCGGTGCAGCAAAGCCATCTGGAGACCTCAGAGCCGCCTGCTTTTACCTCTTTGTATGCTTTTTCGCCGATTTCTTACCCATATACCAGCTCAGCAGCAAGAACGCTGTCATGCACAATATCTTTTTCATGGCTGTCTCACACGATTTTTACAATAAACCTCAATCCGCGGAAAATCGTATGTCCTGCCACAGTTCGTTGTACTTTTCCAAGCCTTCGCTGAGGTCTGTTTTAAGCTCGCAGTTTTCCATTTCTTCCGCGCGGTACATCGGCTTTTTCGTCGTATACTGCGCCGCCGCCGTGTTTACAAACGCCGGAAAACGGAACGCGTCCAAAAATTCCGCATATATTTCCGGACGGTGGATAAAGTCGATAAATTTCATCGCAAGTTCATAATGTTTCGCGTTTTTTAAGATGACCATCGAATCGATATACATCGGGCTGCCCTCCGCCGGAATAAAAAAGTCTATCATGTCGTCCTGCTTTTCTTCCGGCACTTCGCCGAAAACGACTTCCGCATAGCCCTGGCACACCCAAAAATCCTCCGCCGCAAAAGATTTTCCAAATCCCTCCGCATCGAATTTTACAAGATTCGGCTTCCACTCTTTTGCAATCAAATCGGCGGCGGCGCGTAATTCCCCGTCGTCAAGCGTATTGACCGAATGCCCCTGAAAGCGCAGAGCATCCCCAAAAACTTCGCGCATATCGTCCATCATCGTCATATAACCCGCCAAATCCTTGCGGGCAAAAATGCTCCAGCTCTTATCGTAGACGGAAACCTTCTTCTTATTGACCGCAATCCCTGCCGCCCCCATGTAATACGGCACGCTGAAACGCATTTCCGGGTCATAAACCGCCTTTTCAAGCACGCGCGGATTAATATATTTCGCATTTTCCAACTGGGACACGTCGATTTCGCGAAGCATCCCCTGATTTATCATAATCGACGTGTAATCCTGCGACGGAAACGTAATATCGTAACCGCTCGCCCCCGCCTTGAGCTTAGCGTACATCACTTCATTCGAATCAAAACTGTCAACCTTCACACTGCAGCCGTACTCGTTTTCAAACTTCGCAATCACCGAGTCCGGCGTATAATACGTCCAGTTAAACAAATACAGCGTATTTGCGTCCGCCCCCCCGTCCTTTTTCGCGCACGACGCAAAACCAATCAAGCCGCACAACGCAGCAATCAAAACAATCCCGATTTTTTTCATTTTAGCACCTTCTTTTTTATAGAATACAATTTTAGGGCGCAAACGGATTTCGCAATCGGCTTTTCGCGGTTTCATTCGCGGTAAACCGCGAACGGCTCCGCCGCCGCTGCAATCCGGCGCAGGTTTTATTTACGCCTGTCGTTTTTTCCTCCGACACATAACTTTTTTCTTCGCACACCGCCATTCACCGCTTTTTGCGCCGGCGGAGCAAGGTATGGTTGTACTTGTGCGCTACAGCGCACTGTTAGTCCGGCGCAGGACATTCTTACGCCTGTCGTTTTTCCTCCGACACATAACTTTTTTTTCGCACACTGCCATTCATCGCTTTTTGTGCGTCGGGCGACTATTACGGTATTGTAACCGTCAATCTTTTTTTTCGCCCGCATGAGTTTTCATCTCGGAAAACTCGCAGTAAACGCAGCGCAAACAATTCTCTGTTCCACCTGTCTTTAATGCGATGCCGCGATGCCTTTGAGCGCTTTCCGAAGCGTAAACGCGAACAGACACGTAAACGCAATCATCACAAACGAAAGCGAATTGATAACCGGCGACACACCGAATCGTATCATCGAGTAAACGTAGAGCGGAAGCGTCGTGGAGCCGGGCCCCGCGACAAAAAACGTTATGACAAAATCTTCAAGCGACATCGTAACCGCCATCATAAAACCGGATAAAATGCCGGGCATAATCGCAGGTATTACGACTTTCGTCATCGTTTCAAACTCCGACGCACCCAAATCGTGAGCGGCTTCCACAATCGAATAATCGAATTCGTCAAGACGCGCATTGACCATCAAGAACACGAACGGCAGACAAAACGTCGTGTGCGCGGCAAAAATCGTAAACAGACCGAGCGGAACTTTTATCCCGCTGAAGAAAATCAGCATTGAGATACCGACGATAACTTCCGGCAGCACCATCGGAAGATAGGTGAGCATTTGAATGAATTTACGTCCAGCAAACTTGTACCAGTTGATTCCGATGGAAGCGAGCGTTCCGAGCACCGTTGAAACCGCCGCGGAAGTAAGAGCCACAATAACGCTGTTTAAAAGCGCATGCCATAGCGCATCCGAATCGAAAATCAATTTTTTGTACCATATAAGAGAGGGTTTCGTAAAAACCGCTTCTTTGCTTTCATTAAACGAATAAATAATGATAAAAATCAGCGGTATAAATAAAAATAAGAGCGTAAAACACAGCACCGCTTTTGAAAAAGATATTTTTGCTTCGCGGTTTTTCCAGCGTTTTTTCGCATGGCGTGCAGATTCTGAAGGACGCTTGGAGTTTGTAATAATCGTTTGTAACGCAAAAAATCCGTTTTTCATTTTGCGCCTCCGCGTCTCATTTTAAGTACGGACGTTCCCGTGTAATTTTCTTCTTTCGCGCCGGACGCTGACTTTTTAAGTCGCGCCTCTCGCATATTCGCAAGGCTGACCCACAAAATTCCCGCAATGGAAATAAGCGTTATCACCAAACTGAATGCGGCGGCAAGCGGCCAGTTCCGCGTTTTTTGCACTTGGTCAACAATCACGTTTCCAATCATGTAGGAATCCTTTCCGCCGACTAAAAGCGGCACGGTGTACGCCCCGAAAATCGGAATAAACGTAAAGATGAGCGCGGAAATAATGCCGCTTTTTATGCCGGGAATGAGTACAAGATACATGGACTGCGTTTTGCCCGCGCCCAAATCGCGCGCCGCTTCCAACAGCGAAAAATCAAAACGGTCAATCGCCGTAAAAATCGGCAAAATGGCATACGGCAGATACATATACACGCTGACAAGGATTACCGCGCCTTGATTGTAGAGCAGCTGCACATAGTCTTTCGTTATGTGCAGGGCGACAAGCACACGATTGATAACGCCGCTGTTGTTCATAATCGACATCCACGCAAAGATTCTGATAAGCGAATTCGTCCAAAACGGAATTATCACAAGAAATAAAAGTAATGTTTGATATTTGCTCCGCGCCATTGCATATCCGCACGGCAGGGCAAGCGCAATCGTAATCGCCGTCGAAATTCCTGCTATTTTAAGCGTCCGCAAAACCAAAAGCGCATATCTCGGCTGGAACATCTGCGAATACGCTTTAAGCGAAAATTCCGCTACAACACCGCCGTACAAACCTTTTTTCATAAAGCTGTAGACAAAAATAATCGCAAGCGGTGCAATAAAAAATAAGGCAAACCACAGCCCCATCGGCCAGCCGTACAGCGTCCCTTGATTAAAGTTTTTCTTCCATGCGCTTGCAGGTTTAGGTTTTTCGGAAACGGATTTTTTCTCTTTCATTTGTCGATATCCTCAACGACATAGCCGTCATCGGCAGACCACGAAACATATACCTCGTCTTTCCACTGAATGACAGGCCCCTGATCCATGTAGTCGGTGTGCTGCTTGAAAACTTTGATAATCGTTCCCGTTTCAAGTTTTACATAGAATTTCGACTGGAATCCCGAATATATGGGTTCTTCGACAATGCCCTTAAACACGTTGATGTCCGTGCGCCCGCCTGTTTCAGGCGGCTTTTGCGTTATGCGGATTTTTTCCGGACGTATTGAAAAAGCGACTTTCTGCCCTTTTTCCGCCTTTTCGTAGTCTGTAACCTGCATATAGCGGTCAAGACTTGCCGTCGCTTCCGTGTCTGAGGCAAGCGGTGCCTGTTTTCCCAATTCTGGAATTGAAAGTGTGTGCATGAAGTCCGGCTCTTTGCCGTTCACTTTGTGCTCAACACAATCGACAACCGTAGCTTCAAAAATGTTAGTCTCGCCGATAAACTTTGCCACAAACTGCGTCGCGGGACTTTCGTAAATTTCAAACGGAGTTCCGATTTGCAAAACGTGTCCCGCATTCATAACGGCGATTCGGTCAGAAACGGAAAGAGCCTCGCTTTGGTCATGCGTAACGTAAATGAACGTAATACCGATTTTGTCGTGGAGCGTGTCGAGGTCAATCAAAAGACTTGCGCGGAGTTTTGCGTCAAGCGCGGAAAGAGGCTCGTCAAGCAGAAGAACTTTCGGCTCGTTGATAAGCGCGCGTGCGATGGCGACTCTCTGTTTTTGTCCGCCGGAAAGCTGTGCGGGCTTTTTAAAAATATGCTGGTCGAGCTGAACAAGGTGAACATAATATCGCACCTTCTCATCAATTTTATCTTTAGGCAGCTTTTTGAGCCTCAAAGGAAATGCGATATTTTCGTATACAGTCATATGTGGAAAAAGAGCGTAAGTCTGAAAAACCGTATTTGAATGCCGCTTATTTGGCGGCAGAGGCACGACATCTTTATCATCAAAAAGGACAGCTCCGTCGTCAGGATATTCGAATCCCGCGATTATGCGCAATAAAGTAGTTTTACCGCATCCGGAAGGTCCTAACAGCGAAAAAAATTCACCTTGCTTGATTGTAAAATTGATGTCGTCAAGCGCAACAAAATCTCCGAAACGTTTCGACACATGATCGATGGTAACCTGACTTCCATTCAATTCAAGCAACCTCTGTACGTATATGATAGAGACCGCAGCACAGCGGTTTTCCAAAACAAAAAAGCAGACAGTTTCCAGTCTGCAATTTCGCTTAGATTGATGTTAATAAAGGCAATTGTCAATAGAAATTTATAAATTTGTATAAAATATTCATCGAAGTGCAGCCGCTTAAAACGGCATTTAAATTAACCGTTTATACCAGACCGGCAGCTTGTCAAACATTAAAATATTTAAATATGCAGATTGGTCAAAATCATATATAGCACCGTACCGGAAAAAATACTGATTAATGCATTGTCTTTCCAAAGATGAAGAAGAATTGTAAGCGTCAAAGCACAGAGCTGCGGCAAAAATCCGCTGATAGAAGAAAAACTCGTATCTTTCAGGCAATAAAAAAGCAAAGATGCCATCACCATAGGCGGAATATACTTTTCTATTATGCAGATAAACGCAGGCGGCTCTTTTTTTGAAAACAGCAAAAACGGAAACGCTCGTTCTGCATAAATTATAATACCCGACAAAAAAGAAGCTGTTATAGCCGCTGAAAGTCCAAGCTGTTCATTGTTCATTTTTTCCGCCTTTATTTTGCCTTCCACAGCGAGAGGTTTGCGTTAAAGCGATTACTGCAACACCTGCGGCAAGTGCAACTAAAAGAATGTTATTGCTGTCGGGAAGTACGCCTGCTCTCCACAATACAATCGTCCCCAAAGTACATATTACGCCTATAAGCGGCGGTACAAAATCTTTCGATTTTTTTATTTGGTCGATTAAAAGAACTGCAAACAGCGCAGTGAGTGCAAAATCAACACCGCTGAGTGAAATATTCGTTTTTGATTCAAGAATATTGCCGACTAAAGTTCCTATTACCGTTCCGGAAATCCAATATAAGTGATCTAAAAGAGCAATCGTTCCATAAAAAGATGCTTTATCCGCGCCGTCAGGGAGGTTTGCAGTTGTAAGGATTGAATAGGTTTCATCCGTAAGGGCAAAAATTATATAAGGTTTCCATGCCCCCGTCCCTTTCAATCTGGAAATCAGTGAAAGCCCATATATCATGTGTCGGACATTAACAAGTGCTTCCGTAACCAGAATCATTGAAAGCGGAGTTCCGGCGGCAAAAAGTCCCACTGCAACATATTGTCCCGCGCCGGCATACATAAAAATGCTCATAAGCGGTGTGAGAAAAAACGGATAATGCCGCGCGGAAATCATAAGTCCGAATCCCATTCCAAGCGCAAGATAACCGAAGAGAACGGGAATTGTAAGTTTGAATGCAATACGAAAATGGGTACCTGTCATTTTTGCGTAGAGTATATTTCTTTTTTATTAAGTTTCAAGCAGTCGGAAAATAAAAAGAAGCCGGATTTAATTTCGAATCAGCAAGTCCGAATGAGTACAAACAAAATCTTTTTTGACATTGCAATTCATTTTCAATAATATACCGCCATGAGTCTTATTGAATGCAAAAATGTTTCTTTTTCTTATGAAGGAGCTGCGGTTTTAAAGGGTGTAAATTTTTCGGTTGATGCAGGTGATTATCTTTGCATTGTCGGTGAAAACGGTACGGGTAAAAGTACGCTTTTAAAAGGCTTACTCCGGCTGAAAAATCCTTCGGAGGGAAAAATCAAATTCGGAGACGGATTAAAAAGTACTTCTATCGGCTATCTTCCTCAACAGACAGCTGCGCAAAAAGATTTTCCGGCAAGCGTTTATGAAGTTGTGCTTTCAGGAAGACTTAACAGCATTAACTGGCGTCCGTTTTTTTCAAAAAAAGATAAAGAAATTGCCGAAGAAAAAATGAAGCTCCTGAATATCGATTCAATAAAAAATCAATGTTACAGAAATCTTTCAGGCGGACAGCAGCAGCGTGTTCTGCTTGCGCGTGCGCTCTGTGCTACAAAAAAACTTCTTTTGTTGGATGAACCTGTAACCGGACTTGATCCCGTAATTTCTTCAGGTCTTTATAAAATCATAAAAGACATAAATAAAACTCAAGGGATTACGATAATAATGGTTTCGCATGACGTCTGCGGTGCGATTGAAGAGGCTACAAAAGTGCTTCATCTCGGAGACCAAAGCCAGCTTTTTTTCGGAAGCCCTTCCGATTACTTGAAGACAAGTTTCGGACAATATTTTTCAAGAGGCAGAGTCTGTTCCGGCTCATAAAATCTTTGCGCGCGTATTAAATCGTTTTCTTCAGATGAAAATCCGTAGAAAATTCAATCGTAGAGCTTGGACGATATTTTCAATGCCGAACGGCGTGTTTGATGGACGATATTTTCAAAGTTAAAGCTGAAAGCTGCTGTTTTTAGCTGTTTCAATCACTTCATGCGCAATTTTTTCTGTTTGGGAATTGCTTGAGGCACGGTTAAAACCGAGATATAAGGCAAGCAGAGGATTTGTGATTTCTATTAAGCCGAAACCTTTCGTTTTATAATCCGCACAATCCGTCAAACTTAAACTTCCGCATATATCTTCCGAATGAGCAGAATAAAAATCCTTAAGCGCGCGTTCCGACATCCAATCTCCGAGTGCAAAAAGCGGCAAAAAGTCTTGTCCTTCACGTTCTTTTATAAAATTCAATAATTTTTCAAGTTCAGAAGCGGAATTAAATGCAAAAAAATCTTGTTGGTTTTCAAATTGAGTTTTATTAAAAATATAATCCAAAATTATGGAAAATCTTCGAAAGATTTTGATATTTGCAGCACCTTTATACCATTTCAAATCGCGCACGTAAAAATCTCCCGTATAAACTTTAAAACCCAGTTCTGCCAGCTCATAAAAAAGCGGCTCATAGTTTATGCTGTCAGCCCGTTTATCGGAAATAAAAATAATCGGCGGATTTTTATTTTGCTCTGCATCGGATATTTGCGGATCCGGACTATAAATATAAACTTCTCCGCAGGGAATTGTAAAAAATCCTGCCGGTTCAAATCCTGAAGTAAAACTTCCGCTTACAGGTATTTTTTCTTTTTTCGCGCTTGATTTTGTTATACCGAAATTAAGAGGTCTGAAATAAATCAAAGCTGCAAAAATTGCAGAAGATACAATGATTATAAAAAACGCGCCGCTTTTAAAAGCAATACTGTAATGATCAACATAAAGTCCCGACAAAAAGCGGAGCAACGCACGGAAATTCGTAAAAAAGGCAAATATTGATACTACAAAAACAGCAAGCGAAAAAATGTCCGAGCCCCATGCAATAATTTGAAGTGCGGAAAGTATTGCACAAAGTGGTGCAAGAACGGTAAGCGCATCTATTTTTCCGTATTTCAGAAAAAATATGCGTGCGCTGTTCAGCAGCAGCAAAAAAAGAATTAACAATTCGCCAAAAATAGGATTCGACATAAGGCACTTTAGCCTAAAAAAACGAGTTCTTCAACTTATACGTAATACCCGTCTGCGCCTTTTTATTCTTGCGGAAGGTTTAATACCCCGATGCTCTGCGTCGGGGGTGTTGATTTTACGCAATTATTCGGCTCAACACTTCAAAAGTTTTATTTACCGTAGTTTTCCAGTTGAAATCAGCCGCACGTTCGATTCCTTTTTGCGATAAAGATAATCGTAAATCCTTATCCGAAACGATTTTTTCCATTGCAGCTTCAATTTCTTCAATATTATCAGAATTAAAATACAATGCCGCATCTCCGCCCATTTCAGGCAAAGCTCCCGCATTTGAACACAATACTGGAACTCCCATCGCCAAAGCTTCAAGAACGGGCAGTCCTACACCTTCATTGATTGAGGGAAAAATGCAGGCATCAGAACCCGCATAAAGCTGCGGAAAACTTTCGTGCGGAAAATACCCTGTAAGAAATATATCGGAAGCGGCTGAAGATTCGAATGCCGCTTTGTGTATTTCAGAAGAATAGGCTCCGTCCGCACCTGCCAGAACCAGTCTATGCGGAAGCTGTGTTTTTTCTTTGAACAAGGAAAACGCTTTTATAAGCTCAATATGCTTTTTTTCCGGAGAAGACAGACGGGAGCCGTAAATAAAATACGGTCTTTTTATCGCAAAGGGCTTAACATTTACAACATCTGCATCAAACTGAATTGCAGGATAAAATATTTTATGGTCGATTCCGTTGTGAACAACTTCTATTTTTTCAGGCGAAATTCCGTGTTCAATTAAATCGCGGCGTATAAAATCACTTGCAGCAATAATTTTTTGAATGTTATAAAGCCCGCGTTTAATCTGTAACTTTTGAATCCAATCGGTATTCCCTTCAACACAAGAAGAAAGAATGCTGTTTGTAACAGCAACTCCCGGAACTTTAAAAGAAGCCGGAAGAACTCTTTCCGGTGCAGGATATAAAACCGCATCATAATTCTGCGACTGAGCGAATTTATTGCACGCCGTAAAGTGCCAAAAACGTTCCGCACTCAAACTATCCGGTAAGGGAACGGACTTAAAAGTGATTTCCGTACCCGATGTATAAGTGAATTTGTCGATTTCCGAACCGAAAAGTTCAACTTTGTGAGGCAAGTCTTGACTTATATTTGCAGTAAATGCAAGAAGATAGCTTCCAAGTCCCGAACGCGCATGATCGCAGCCGAAAGTGTCTATTCCAAGTCTCATACCGCCGATTGTAGTATATTTTAAAATCCTATGCTATACTCCCGTCATGCCGCAAAATAATGCATTTTCACTTATTTCCTCTGAATTACTAAAAAAATTAAATGCTCAGAACATAACTATCCCGACAAAAGTGCAGGAAACGGTAATTCCGCAGATTCTTGCCGAAGAAAATATTGTATTCCAAAGTGAAACGGGAACCGGCAAAACTCTTGCATATCTTCTGCCGCTTCTTACTAAATTGAATTACGGCATTTCTAATGAGGACGAACAAAAATCCGTCCGAATTTTGATAACCGCCCCCACATTTGAGCTTGCCTCACAAATAAAACAAACGCTTTCAGGCATCGTAGAAATTAAATCCGCGCTTTTTATAGGCGGCTCTCCGATAAAGCGGCAAATTGAAGCACTGAAAGAAAAACCGGTAATTGTAATAGGCACTCCGGCTCGCCTTGTTGAATTGATTCACTTAAAAAAACTTAAAATTCAAAATGTATTTGCAGCCGTATTTGACGAAGCGGACAGACTTGTAAAAAAAGAACTTATAGAAGAAACCTCGACGCTGAAAAACATACTTCCGAAAGATGCAGAGATAATCGCCTGCAGTGCAACTGCGGACAACCGAACGCAAAAGTTTTTTTCCGAAACAAAAACCGTAATAATGCCGAAAGAAGACGTTCTTACAAAACAAATTGAACATTGGGCATTATATGCGGAGACGCGGGATAAAATCGAAACTCTGCGAAAACTTTTAATTGCCGTAAATCCGGCAAAGGCTCTTGTTTTTACATCTCGCGCAGATCAAGTTGAAAATATATCTGCAAAACTCAATTATAAAAAAATAGACTGTGCCGCGCTCCATGCAAAATCCGACAATCAAGCGCGTAAAACCTGTATCGACCGTTTTAAAAGCGGAAAATGTAAACTTCTTATAACAAGTGATCTTGCAGCGCGCGGTCTCGATATTCCATATATAAGTCATATAATTCAGATGGATTTTCCTGCCGATTCCGATTTTTTTATTCATCGCGCAGGACGAACCGCACGTGCAGGAAAAAGCGGAATCAACATAGTTATAGGCGACGAATACGAATTAAGACAGTACGCCGCACTAGAAAAAAAGCTGGGCTTTACGGTGTATCCAAAAATGCTGCTCAACGGAAAAATAAGCGCACCGCCCTGCAAAAAATAACCGGACTTATATCGGATGCAATCACGTCCGATATAAAACACTGGAATTATTATTAAATTGCCGATATAATAACGCATATTTGAAAATTCGTTTTAGGAGTCTTACTTTTATGGATAAAAGAGTAAAACAGTGTGTGGAAATGCTTCGACAGCTTGTTTCTGATGTTCAAGGCGCACCCTACCCAGGAAATGATATTAAATCTGAACTTTATACAATTTGGTACGAACACGCTCAAAAAGCTGCCGTTTCCTGTTTTGAATTTCTTGATGAGAATTTTCCGGAGGACATAAAAGAAGTTGATAAAAAAATAGATAAATTGTTTGACTGAATTATGCAGCCTGCGTTGTAAGTCTTAACTGCTGCATAAAAGCGAGGGGATTTTTAATAATGTCCGTTTCAAAAAAAGCGATAGGAATTAACCGCCGCAGGCTTAGCGGCTCTTTAAGAAAGAACGGTTACAATTTATGGCGGTTTGTTTTCAATGGAACAGAAAATATTACAGGACTTGAAAAAAAGTTTTTCATAGAGCTTGCTTATATCAATCCGATGCTTTCACCGGCAGAAGCCGTTCTAGGTTTTAAATCACGCAGAAAGATTTCCGAAGAAGATTTACAGAATGTCCTTGCCGGTACAAGTTCAGCCCATTCCATTCAAAGTGAATCTATTGCAGTTCCATCCTATGTCGTTGTACGTGCAGGGATATTCGGGGACGATGCAAAACAATTATGCGGTTATTTTCCCTATAACGATGTAAGAGAATCTTTACGTTTTTTTGATGTGGAAGCAGGCTCATGTCGTTTTTCGGAGCAAAAACTTTCAGGGCAGCTCGAATACTCCGCTTTGACACTGCGAGAACATCCAGAGTTTTTATGTAATCCCGGCTTTATAAAATGGAATTTGCAGTATGAAATCCGCTTTGACTTACCTGTCGGGTTTAATTCAAGAGAGAGTGCATGGTACGCAACCGGCGCGCGTACGGTTTTTGCAGGCACAATTACCGTAGACGGAAAAGAATACAATGTTGTTCCTAAAAAATCTTTAGGTTATATAGACCGCAGCTTGGGCAAAACATTGCCTGAAGATTGGCTGCACATTTCATCATCCAACCTTACGAGTCTCATAACCGGAAAAACATTACAGGAATCCTGCTGTATCGTGCAAGGCGTTTATAAAGACAGAGTTTCACTTTTACTTGATTTTGAAAATAAAGTTTTAAAATTTACGGCAGATTCTTCCAAACGATTGTATTCTTCGATGTGGGAATGTACGCAAATGCCGGCGGATGCAGACGGCGAAAAGCTGCACTGGTCGGTAAGTTTTACGAACAAAAAATACGTTATCGACATTGATGTGTATTGCCCGGTTTCTTTGCTCGTTTTAAGAAGTCTGGAGCTTCCGGAAGGAAAACGCAAAGTGTTGAAACTGCTTTGCGGAGGAAACGGAACAGGGGAAATCCGCCTCTACAAAAAAATCAAAAAAAATATAGAGCTTATCGAACACGCTCATATTGCAAATGCTTTATGCGAATTCGGAAAACACGAAATACCGGAACTGTAAAATTGTAGATAGGTCAAATGTCGATTTTACATTTCCAAAATTCGACGTTCGGACAGCTTCATTAAAGCGGAAGCAGTTTTGCAGGATCTTGCGCCGTTCCGTTAAGGCGGATTTCAAAATGTAAATGGCTTCCGGTAGCCGCACCGGTTTTGCCGACATTTCCAATAATATCGCCGCTGTTTACAAAGTCTCCTTTTTTTACTTTGATTTGCGAAAGGTGAGCATAAGTGCTTGTCATTCCGCCGCCATGATTTATTACAATATAATTTCCGAAGATGCTGTTATCTCGTATACAGACATTTACAGTGCCGCTTTTACAGGCAAATACAGGTTCTCCTTCCGGAGCGGCAAAATCTATTCCTTTATGAAACTTCCATCTCCCGTAAACGGGGCTGTGCCTAAATCCGAATGCGCTGGAAATTAC
Organism: uncultured Treponema sp.; assembly: GCA_963544675.1. Taxonomy (GTDB): domain Bacteria; phylum Spirochaetota; class Spirochaetia; order Treponematales; family Treponemataceae; genus Treponema_D. Next base: position 15,327 of record CAUUGI010000007.1, on the reverse strand, counting down.
AGCAGAACGCAGCGGCATCCGTATCGACGAATCCAAAAAAAATGCTCTTTGAGTCGATGTAAATCGTTTTCCTAAGAAAAAAGTCATTTCCCTGCCGTCTATAGCAAATATTCCGTTGTTCTGCGGATTTCCTTCGGATTCAATTTCCTTTGCGCATAATATTTCCAATTCCGACTTAGGATTTTTACAAATAAAAAGACCTTTTACCGAAGGAATTATCAACGTTTTGCCTTCAAGATTTGTTTTACTGCTTGAAATACCGTTAAAACTTGCAATCGTGTCGTAAGGAATTCCTGTTGAACTTGCGAGAGTCAGCATTGTGTCTTCTTTTTTAGGTGAATACGCATAAAATTCGATTATCTGCTCTTTGTTTCCGGCAGCCGCAATATCATTATATGCCCTAGCCTCTTCCAATTGTGTAAACGTAGTATCTTTGTGAGATAAGTTTTTGATTACAGGAAGTGCAGTCCTGTCAATATTTAAAATCGAATTAGGAATATCAACTGTTGACTCAAGAATTTTATCGGATTCATGGGGATTTTCAGACGGAACTGCATACGGTTTGGCAGCAATCAGCGACAAAATGAATATGCAGCAAATCTTGCTTCGGCAAAAGGAATCAATTTTTCTTTTCATTATATCGAATCAACTTTGAAGCAAGTACGCACAAAATAACGGCGGCTGCAAATGAAATCAATGCAAACAGTCTTATTCCGTAAAGCAGTAATTTTACGGAAACGATGATTCCTGCCGCGCAGATACCTAAAATAACAACGAATTTTAAGATTTTTTTTACAGGGGTTGCGCGCAATTTTTTTATTAAAAAATATATAAGCGAAGCGGCGCAAATCAGTGTAATTACGATAGAGTATGTGCCGGGTGATTTTGATGCAAACATATACAGCGGAAAAACCGTAACAAACGATGAAAGAGCACAAATCAAAACCGCTATTATTATTTTTGCGGCGGCGGAAAAGCAAAGTTTTACCGAAGAAAAAAAATTTCTTTTCATAATGATTATAATTATAACAAAACGGAAATAACCGGCTGCAATTAAAAAAGACAGGATTCAAAAAGAAACCTGCCTTTTTTACGAATAAAACTTGTCTATTCGGAAATAGCTTCCGTTGGACAAACCGCAGAACAAGCACCGCAGCTGATACAAGTATCTGCCGCAATTACACGCTTGTCGCTGACTTCAGAAATTGCTCCGACCGGACATTCCGGCTCGCAAGTTCCGCAGTTTACGCATTTCTCTGCCTCAATAACATACGCCATAGTATGCTCCTAAAAAATAGTCTGACTTAATATTACCGTATCGAATATATTTTCGCAAGAAAAAGATTTTTTTTCACAAGTGCGACAAAACTTGACACCCCTATGGGTATACACTCATCAACGTAGGAGAAAATCTTGCAGCCGCCGTGTGCGGTTCAATAAAACACGCAGGAAAATTCCGCGTAAAAACAGGGAGAAAAAAATGGGAACTAAGAGTTTTATTAAAGGTGCAGCTACTGCGCTTGGCGTAATCGGAGCTGCGGCTGTTCTTGCAGAGTCCGGCGTATTAGACGATTTGGATTTATTCGGGTTCATGGACAGTGATGAAGATGACTCTGATAATTTTTTCGGCGAGGACGATGATGACGATTTTGAAAGCGGCTCTGAAAAATATTCTGCAGAAGATAAAAATCCTGAAACTTTCGAAAAAGCAGACACCGATTTAGAAAAACTTCGCAAGTATGTACGGGATTTTTATTTTTCGGAAAATTCCGGGAAACACGCAAAAAAACTTAAGAAAAAGCTGCACAAGCTTGCACTTCGAGCAGAAAAAACATCACGCAAGTACGATGAAATATTCGGGGACGATAAGACAACAGAAAGTGCCCCAGCGGAAAGTGATGCAGACATATCTGCAAAAAACGAAGATACCGCAGACGAAACGGAGCAGAATTCTGTAGAAGTGTAATTGAACGGTGTTATTTTAGCCGTACAATTTTACGGAAGAATGATTTTGCAGTTTGGAAAGCCCGCAGAATCTTAGGCACATATAAATGCGGCAGCCGGTTTGCAGTGCAAATATCTGCTTCCGGCACGTCGCTGCATATTTTGTCTTAAAATCTGCGGTGCAGGCTTTGCTTTTACGGGGAGCTAAGATGAAAAAGAAAATTTTACGGAAAGCCTTTATGAATATTACGGCAGATGCGCTTGGAAAAATCGGAATTACGGCTATCGACGGTGCGGAAAAACTTATTTGCGCCGTCTCGAATAAAGAGTGCAACATTTGTATAGAAGAAAACGCAGTGAGAAAGAAAAACTTTAAGGATGTTTTTATGCTCAAAACGGCGAAAATAATCGGCAGGATGGGACGAACCGTTTTTAGACTGTCGGATAAAATCAATATGAACGCACTTTATCGTTTTTCTCCGGACGAATATGATGAATTTGACGACGATCCTGTTCGCGTGATGAGAATTTTCTTTAGAGATGATGAGCAGGTTCCGTTTGATGTTTCGGAAATTGAATCTTCCGTTCTTTTAAAACATTCTGCGAAAATCGAAAATGAAATCAAAGATGAAAAATATCCCGGTTTATAAGCGGCTGAGCAGTCCAATGAATAAGAACCTTGAAATTGTTGTATATATTCCGTCGACGCAAAGCGGAAAAACGGCGCAAAAAGAAGCATATACATTTGCAGACAGTGTGGAACACAAACTCGGCATAAAAGTCATCCGTCTTGAGCGCCAGCTTGCCTATGACCTGCATCCTGAATTCTCAGAAGCGGATTCGGAAGAATTCTGCCTGAGTTCGCTGTATAAACTTATTGCGCAATCGCTTGAATAAGAGGTCGGATTTAGGAGGAGCAAGATGAACACAATAAAATCACAGATTTTTTTGGATAAGGCTGATGATTTCACGCTTTTTTTGCTCGCGCGAAGTATCTGCGTCTTCCATGAGAGCTGAAGCACGGACATTCAATGCTTTTGCCAGCTTGAATATGGTCATAATCGTCGGGATTTTGCGGTTTGTTTCTATCATTGCAAGAAAACCTTGAGAAATTCCCGCTTCAACAGCTAAATCCATCTGGCTCATTCGACGTTCCTGTCTGAGTTTTTGAATACGTTCGGAAACTTTATTTACTTCGGCAATGATTTCAATATCCATGCCAATACAGTATCGAAAGTGTATAGGGTTCTCAAATATTTAATGATATGTAAATAAATATCCGGTAATTGAAAATATATTTCATAGTAATAAACGCATAGTCATGTTAAAATCTTTAATCGTCTTAACATAACTTCGCAGATTTCAGGAGGCAATTATGAAAAAGTTCGGGGCAAATAACAATTCCGTCATTCCGCCGCAGATAGGACAATGCGTGTATATACGGTGCAGGAACTGCGGAAATTCGTTCCGTGCAAAAAGCGCAGGTATTTTTGATTTGTTCTCACTCCCCGTCTGTCCAAAATGCGGCAGCAGCAATACCGTAAAGGATATGCGTGTGATGAATTAGCAAACGGGGTGAAATTGCACTGAAAGATTAAACTTTGCCGCCTGCATATGGGGTTTCGCGATGTTCCCCACAATGCAGCACTGTTGTTACTGAGGCAAGAAGTTATCGGACATATGTTAGAAGGAAAAAATAAATTTTTTATTCAAGATGGAGGAAAAAATGAAAGCTCGCTATAGGATATTAGCACTCATTACAGACACAACAGCTATGGCGTTATCGTTGGATTCAAAAGGAAATACAAAGCCGGTAAGCATAAACGGTAATCCGTGTATGTATTATGAGACTGCTGAAGATATGGATAAATTTGTAGAGTTCATAAAAGACGAATACAGTATCAATGATTTTGCCGATGACGATTTTGCGATTATCGTTATCGACTGTGGGAAGGACGGAACAGCTGCCAAACGTCTGCACGCGCTGACGCTCAAGGCAAAGGGAAGCAGCCTTATTGAAGCAGACTATGCACTGCCGTTTATTGCGGCAAGTAAACGCAAAATAAAAAAGAACGATGACTTTACCGTCTCCGTTTTGGAGGCTATGTATACAATCTGTATTGATGAAAACGGTCATGCCGAGTGTTCCCGCTCCGATTCGGAGGCGGTAAATGCGCTCAATCTTGAGCCGGCAGACTTTACTGTACTGTTTTCCGCAGATACAAGCGTATTCGGACGCAATGAAGAAATCTTAAAGCAAAAGGACTTGGAACTTAATGAACTGAAAGAGAAATACGAAAACCGAATTACAGAGCTGCAAACGGAACACGAGCTGGAACGGGAGGAGTTGCGGAAAAAAGCGATTGCCGGCGATATTGTTATTTTTGTAAAAAGCAATCACGCGCCGCGGATTTGTGTATGGCAGCCGGACGGAATGGAATGCTCAAAAGATATGGACTTATCTTTTGAGGCTGCTCCGCTCATGCAACGGCATATAAACGGTTGGTATGCTTTTACCGTGCGTTCAGGTTATTATACCGCAGGTAAACCGTTTTCGTTTATGCTTGACGGCGGGGAAGTTCACGATACCGATATGACTGCGTCCTTCTGCTATGACGGAGATATCTGTACGCCCGCCTTTACGGATGTGCAGGCGGAAGCACTTCCTGTCTCCGGTTCCGATGATATGGTATTTGTTGAAGGCGGTATAATTGATATGCCGGACTTGGACGAATTTAACGGAACAAAGGTGGACAGCTTTTACATGGCAACAACTCCGGTAACGATGCAGGAGTATTTTGATGTAACGGAAAAAGTCCCGGAGGCGATCTTGGCCCGGTACGCACTTCAGGAAGGTTGGCTAAAAACGGATGAAGATTATGAGCAGGTAAATGTTTGTGATATAGATCACCCCATACTCAAGTTTGATGATTCTGGGTATTATTATGAGCAGGTAAATCTTTGTGATATAGATCGTTTTGATTTGTATAAAGCATTTTACGACCTTAAAGAGCAATTTTATTTGGAAACGCCTGAAATTGATAAAGAACATTTTATGCGGCTGCAAAAAGGCGGAACTTTGCTGCTGCCACAAGCAATACTTGAGAGCGTAGATGAATTGCTGCGGAAAAAATATAAATTTCTTGCTTGGGAAGATTTTATTAAGCAGGCAATTGATTCTTACGGTAAAGATGTTCCCGTAACGCACGTTTCTATCGCCGACCAGATATTTTTCTGCAATCAAAAAAGCAAAAAAGAAGGACTGGATGAAATAATCAAACTATCGGAAAAAGAAACTGTATATATAACTTTAAACGAATATATGAGGATAATAGGACACTCTTCATATTATAATGAAATTAAAATAGGAATTTCAGAAAAAGATATGCTGTATTTCTGTGAAAAGAAAAGCGAGGAAACAGGATTTCTTTGCATTCTTAAGAAACCGGATGAATCCGATCCTAAATTCGGATATTGTATGTGCGATTATGAGGTTGCTTACAATAAAGTCGGCTATTACATACCTAATGCAGCAGAATGGCTGTATGCTGCTAACGGCGGCAGAAACCAGCAGCGTTTTAGATATGCGGGCAGCGATGATTTAGATACAGCAGGATGGTGCAAAGACAATTCAGGTGGCAAGTTACAACCGGTCGCGCATAAAAAGCCTAACACAATCGGCTTATACGATATGAGCGGCAATATATGGGAAACAGCTTTTAGGAAAAAATATCCTTGGATATTCGGAGGCTCGGCTTACGATGACAAAGAAAGCTGTTCCTTATCTGATGATAATTATTCATATTTTAGAGTTGACGGGCAAACAGGATTCCGTATTTGTAAGAGCTGCGGGGGGGGGGGGGGCAACTGATATAGCCGAGAACCAACACATAAAAGCCGCAGTCGCAGCCGTCTCTACGGCAATATTCTTACGCGACAGAAAGCAAACTTGATTCACACATACGGTTATGAAGACGCAGCGGCTTATTCTTCCGGATTTAAAATCGCAGCAGAGTGCCGTCAGTGCGGAATCTCTTCCGCGCATCTTCATAGCCGAGTCGGATTAAATGCCGCATCCGCTCTGAAGAAAAGTTCAGAGTGTCGAGCTTTCCGAGCGGCTCGGACGGGCGGATTGTGATAACGCTCATTTGATGCGGCGGAGCGGGGCTTATTTCGGCATCGTCCGATAAGGCAATTACTATGGCGAGAGTGCAGCGTCTTCTGATAAGCGGGGCAAGCGGCACATTGCAGGTAAGTCCGCCGTCAAGATAAAGAGTACCGTCAATAGATTCAGGGCGGAAAACGAGCGGAATCGCACTTGAAGCAAGGAGGATTTTTCGGATTTGCGGGACACCGTATCCGTTCAGCCTAAAATATTTGGTTCCGAACTTAGGAAGAACGGCTGTGCAGGCGGCATAAACGGGAGGGTTTTTAGAATGATGCAGATTTTCAAGCGGAATGCTCTGCATAATTTCCAAAAGCCCGTCCCTGCTCCAAATACCGTTTTCCGCAATTGAGCCGAACGACGATAAAGCGGTATCAAAAAATCCTTTCGTAATAAAAGACAAGCCGTCATCTATCGTGGAAAAAGATTTCTCATGCGGCGCAAGGATTTTATCTTCAACGGCACGAGTCCAGATGAGTTCTGCTGTTTTGCAAGATACGAGAGTAAAAAGTACGGCATTAAGCGCGCCGACTGACGCTCCCGACAATACGGAAATATTTTCTGCAATGCCGGCTTCCGCTAAATATTTCCAGACGCCGACTTGATACGCGCCTTTTCCACCGCCGCCTGCCAATACTAAACCGAATTTGTTTTTCATACGGATACTATAGCATGATAAATATGACAAGAGCTGTCGCGAAAGACGGGCATAACATAAATACTTCACTTTCGTCGTACAGTTTATAAACGCTGAATTAGGAGTGAAAACTTATGGAAGAATTATTCAAAGATAAATATCGCACAGCGTATAAGCGGATGTTTGAAATAGACCGGTTAATACGAAGCGAAAAATGTCCTTCGGCGGCAAAAATTGCAGAAAGACTTGGCGTAAGCAAGCGAACAATTCAGCGGGATTTGCGTTACATGGAATCGGCATTGGGTGCGCCGATTGCCTACAGCGATGAGGAGCGCGGATATTTTTATCTGTATCCCGGCTTTTCGCTTTCCGATTTTTCTTATACGGATACCGACGTTGCAGTTTTATCGCTTGCATGGCGCATTATGGAAGCACTTTTCGGAGGAACATTTTATTCATCCGCGCTAGGAAAGACATTAAGCTCAATTTTAAGGCACGCAGGAAATATGCCGCAGATGCTTTTTCACACGGTCAGAGAAAACGTCCAGATTGCGCTGCCGAACTGGGGTTCTTTTTCGGATGCTGAAGCATTTATACAAGCGATGAACAAGCAGCTTTGCGTTCACTGTATAAAAGACGACAGCTTTGAAGCGTTTTTCCGTCCAATCCGGCTGATTTATGCGTGGGACAATTGGTATCTTTTGTATATCATGGAAGACTACGCCGACAATTCCGATTTTTACATCGACAAGCTTGAACATTTTAGCAAAATCCGAACGGCCGGAAGAGCTGAAAGTCTCCGAATAAAAGACATAGTAGGAACGCTGTCGGAATATCCCGCGCCTATGACCGGCGGCAAGAATACACGCGTCGAATATACGAAAGAATACGGAAACGTGCTTTATGTGGATATACGCGGAATAGGTGATGAGTTTCACCTTGCCTACCGCCGTTTAGCCGACGGTGAGCTTAAATTTATCCGAAACGAACGGACAATGCTTGGCGGACACCTTATAGAAACTCTGCTTTCAGATGACAAAGATACGAAAATCGATATTTAATCTTTAAGCACTTTATTTTTATGCTCGAAAACTCATATACAAATATTATCAAAAATGACAACATCAATTATGGGTTTTATAGTTAGATGGTAAAAAAAAGTAAATAAACAGCTTGCAAAATGTCCTAAAGAAGTCCAAGAATTATTCAAGCTTCTTATAGATGATATTAAAAAGACCGGAGCAATCCAAAGAAGTTGGAGAAACTTTTCGGATTTAGGTGACAGTAAATATCATTGCCATTTAAATTATCATTGGGTAGCTTGTTGGAAATGTGAAAAAAATACGATTATTGTGGAGGTGTATTATGTTGGTAGTCGCGAAAAAGCCCCGTATTAAAATTGAAATAGATGGAATCGGAATAAATGCTGTTATTGAAGTTCTCCGTGAAAAGATTCCGTCAATACAAATTATGGGAATCGATACGGATATAGACAATGAATTTGAAAATATTGATGATTCTGAGTGGTACAAAAAAATAAATGCTGAATGGCATATAGGAAAAACGCTTAAATGCCGCCGAATAAATAAAGGTCTTACACAAAAGCAGCTCTCTGAAATGACAGGGATAGCAGTGCCTAATATTTCAAAAATGGAAAAAGGCTCTCGTAATATCGGAGCAAATACCGCCCGTAAACTTGCAGCTGTTCTTGAATGTGATATTTCCGATTTTATTTAAAAATATGCTTTTCGGATAATTCCACAAAAGAACTGCACGCTGCAAAGGTATTGTATTCTTCAGGTAATCGTCAGCAAACTGAAAAAGTATCATCTGCACCGGCGAAGCCTTATTTCAACATTTCCGCTTTCTTTTTGCGTTCAATATATCCGCATTCTTCAAGATACTTCCGTCGCGTAATAATCAAATCGATAAGCTCTTGATACATATTGTAGTCAACTTCAAGAGCAATCGGAAGGATATAATATTCGGTTTCATCGCAATAACGCTCAATAAAAGCTTCATCGGTAACAAAACCCAGACTTGTCATATTGCTTATTCTATCCGCACATTTAAGAAGTTTAGCATTCTGGCTTCCGCCGGCAATAATGTGCTGCAAATAATCGGATTTAAGCTGCCCCTCTTTTTTAGTAACTTCAAGAACAAGCTCATAAACGGCTTTACCGTCGGAATCACAATTTATAATTCTATTTACATCAAAACCCGGAATATCTTCTACAACATCGTGAATAACGGAAGCCTTAAGAAGCACCGCATTTATATATCCGTAGTCAATAAGAATTGTCAGAGTATCCATCTGATGCCGGAACATATTTCCGCCTGCGTGCCTCGCCTTGCCGATTAAATCCGTAGCAAGCTGCATATACGGCGCAAGGGCAATCTTTTTCAGTTCCATCATGGATTCATTATCCATACGCTCAGGCTTATCAACTTGCATTTCGTATTTATGCTTTTCCATGTCATTCTCCTTTTTCTGTATAAAAATTAAATATCGGCATAAGCAGACACATTTTCCGAATTCAAGGACGCAAACGTATTCCGTAATCGGCTTTTCGCGGTTTTATTCCTCAAGCCTAAAGCTTTCGGAACGCGCTTACGCGCGCCGCTCCAATCCGGCGTAGGCGGAATTTTCCGTCATTTACGGACTTTCCGCATTTTTACGGTTCAACCGCATCCCGCCGCCTAAAAAACTATGCAGACAAGCACAGTAAGTCCGTCAAATATCAAAAACAGTCAAAAAATGTCAACATTTCGTCTGACTCTTCAGACTGCGTTTGATTAAATCCGCTCGGCAACAAAGTTATCAAACAGGTTTATTCGTGCGGAGGGTTTAATACCCCGACTGCAACCACCTTATGAGAACATACAGTGCGAAACATTGAGCACTGTTCCCCGATGCTCTGCGTCGGGGTTGTTGATTATCTGCCGGCAAACACCTTTTTTAATTTTTTATACAAAAAAGCCCTAAGCTTTTCCGCAATCACATAAATACCGTAAAATCCGCTGACGGGAACATCGAATGTTCCTATCCTATGTATATTTTTTCCTCCGAAACCGGTCTTAAAAAGATACAACCCGTGCATCGGATGAGACTCATCGTCCGCAGGGGGCATTCCGTACATATCGTAAAAAGAACTTCCGTAAGCGCGCGCCGCTTTTATCGCCGTCCATTGAAGAAGATATGCCGGCATAAAATTCCGCTTTATATTTCCTGAACATCCGTAAAGATAAACCGCTTCCGATTTTGAAAACAACGTTATAATCGCTGCAAGGCTCTCTCCGTCGTGTTCGGCAGTATACAAAGAAACAAGCGGAACATCGTTTCCGGAGAAAAGTTCCACCGCGCTTCTTCTTAATAAATCGGCGTAATATTCTTTTGAATGAATCGCAATTCCGTCGCGGACGGCAGTTGTTTTGTACAAATCATAAAATTCATCAACACGCGAATCAAAATCCGCTTTTGCACCGTCGCTGCGTTTTATCACAACACCTTTACGTTCCGCAAGCCTGATATTGTAACGCCACTTGTTTTTCATCGCCGCAAGAATTGCATCTTCGCTTTGGGTAAGTTCAATCACAGTTGAATCGGGCGGCTGAATATCTACTCCGCTTTTCACCGGCATCATTTTACGTTTTTTTGCAGCGGCTTTCATTTTTTTTACAAAATCATCGCGTTTTTCAGGTGTGTCGAATGCGACATCCGCATCAAAGCGTATGCAAATCGTATCGGAAGGAAGAAAAGTTTTTAAAGCTTTTGCAATATCGGAAAGCAGATAAGAAAGTTCAAAAGGCGCATCCGTAATATTTTTGCAATCAAGTTTTGGAAAAAGCGGAATATAAGCGATAGAAAAATAAAACGGGGATTTTCCGAAAGCTCTGATAAGCACGGAACATTCCTGCGTAATTTTTGTTCCGCAAAAATCAAAATCGACGGTAAAGCGCATATTCTTCCAGCCGTGCTCGGATTTAAAATCCGCCCAGAACGGCGTTTGAAGAAAACTTCCCGTATTAGTAAAAACAGTTTTAGAAATGCGCTCTACTTCGACTCGGTGCAATTTTAATTCACTCCTCCGTTTACAGTAAATTCGGTTGTTATCGCTTTGCCTGCTGCGGTTAAATTCTTTCCGGCAATTTGCGAGTGTTTATCGACAACCTTTATTTCAACTTGAAAGAACACGTCCGCATCTATTGCGTCAGGTTTCGCGGAAGCAATCGAATCTCCGTCAAGCACAACTTCCGTTCCGGGGGCCGCCCACGGAGCAGTCAGCACTTCAACGCAGTCTTTACCATTGTCATCTTTGTAATCGGCGGCAAGCAGCATTCCGCGGCTTTCAATTCCGCGCATTTTACGCGGTTTTAAGTTGTCGGCAAGAATAATGTGTTTTCCGATAAGTTCGTCAGGCGTAAGATACTGTACCAATCCGCTTTGAATAATGCGATCTTCGCCGCTGCCGTCGTCCAAGTGTTCAACATACAATTTATCCGAATCGGGATTCCGCTCCACGCTGACAATTTTTGCAACTTTTAGGCGGATAAATTTTGCAAAATGAGCGGCTTGGTCTTCGGCAAGAGCGGGTTCTTCGTTTTTTGCAGACTTTTCTTCTTTTTTAGCCTTAGCTTTTTTTTCATCTTTCCGCTCCGCTTGAGTACCGGAAAACTTATCGCGGAAAGCTTCCATCGTCTTTTTATCCATCGGCGTAAAAAAGACTTCCGTCTCCCCTACACTTTCAAGTCCTTCCATTTGCCCGATGTCGCTCCACGTAAGCTCACCGACGGGGGCCGCAGTCCCGATAACGGGATCCGCAATCTCTTTGCCGAAAAATGACATGACTTTTTGTGTGTAAGCAGGCATATATGGATGCGCCATAAGCATCAAATCTTTGATTGCATAGCACAAATTGTAAATTAGATTCGCGGCTTTTTCAGGCTCCGCTGTGCGTGTTTTCCACGGTTCCGCCGCTTGGAACGCCTTGTTACAGAGGTCGGAAATTTCAAACACTGCACGGAATGCTTCTTTTAATTCCGCTTTTTCAAGCAATGCGCACGCTTTTTCTTCTATTTTATTGATTTTTTCCCACAGCTCATCGTCTTTTTTTCCGACAGGGATTTTCGACTCGTAATATTTATTGACGAAAAGCAGCGTGCGGTTTACAAGATTCCCAAGATTTCCGATAAGTTCGCTGTTGAGTTTTTCCTGAAAGTCTTTCCACGAAAATTGAAAGTCCGATTTTTCCGGGCGATTGTAAAAAATATAGAATCTCCACGCGTCGGCAGGGATTCCGGAATCTTTTGCGTCAGTTCCGAATACGCCCACGCCTTTCGACTTGCTGAATTTTCCGCTTTCGTAATTTAAATATTCGGTCGAACTCATGTGATAAAGTTTTGTCCAGCCGCGCCCGCTTCCGATAAGGCTCGACGGAAAAATAACCGTATGGAACGGAATATTATCTTTTCCGATAAACTGAAACAAATCCACCGGCGGCTTATTTTTTGCTTCTTCGGATTCTGCGGGAAGCCACCACGATTTCCAGTCAAAACTTTCTTTTCCGGATTTAATAAGCTCGTCGGCAAGTGCTTTAGTTATCGAAATATAGCCTATGGGCGCGTCGAACCACACGTAAAAAACTTTATTTTCGTATCCGGCTTTAGGAACGGGAATTCCCCAGTGTAAGTCGCGAGTAATTGCGCGCTCCTGCAAACCGTCTCGAATCCAAGCACGCGTCATTTGGTTCGCATTTTCAGACCATTCGCCTTTGACGCTCGCTTCTTCCATCCAAGGAAGATATTTTTCCTGAATCTTCGGAAGATTTATATAAAGATGCTTCGTTTCTTTTAATTCGGGAGTGGAACCGCAGGTTGAACAGCGCGGCGCATTCAATTCGGCAGGTTCAAGCAAAGAGCCGCAGTGCTCACACTGGTCTCCGCGCGCGTCCTCATACCCGCACTTGGGACAGGAGCCGCGCACATAGCGGTCGGCAAGAAAACGCGCGCACTTGGGGCAGAAAAGCTGTTTTGACGCGTGCTCGGTGATATAACCGTTTTTATCGAGGTCTGTAAAAATTCCCTGCGTAATTTCCGTTTGTTGCGGCGTAGACGTACGTCCAAAGTGGTCAAAAGCGATTCCAAACCATTTATAAATGTCTTTGTGCAGGGCGTGATAGTAATCGCAGAGTTCGCGCGGTGTTTTATGTTCTTCAAGAGCTTTTGTTTCGGTTGCAGTGCCGTATTCATCGTTGCCGCAGACATAAAGCGTTTCGTAGCCGCGGCTCCGGCAAAAGCGTGCAAAAACGTCGGCAGATAATACTTGTATAAGATTTCCGAGATGCGGAACATTATTTACGTAAGGTAATGCAGAAGTTATAAGTTTTCTATTCATAGTCATAATGTGCGGATTATATTTTTTTTGAAAATATTGGTCAATTCCGCGTCGAATTTCACATAATTCAAAAAAATATCACAAAAAAAATTATTTCTTTCTTATTTTCATAAAAATCTGCTATAAAGTATGTGAAAGTATGTCAAAAATTCAAAGTGATTTTAAAACGGCAAAACTTCCGAATAAATTATAATTGGACTTGCATTATGAAAAATTTTTTATCTGCATTTGTTTTTATCGCGGTTTCGCTGACAAGCTGCTCTGCACGCGGCAAAAATAACAGCGAAAGCATAAATATAATTTGCTGGAATGTTCAAACTTTTTTTGACGGCAGCGACGACGGCATAGAATACCGTGATTTTAGAAAATCCTCAGGCTGGAACGAAGATTTATATCGAATACGGCTTGAACGCTTATGCCGCTTTATAAAAACGAACGAAGCGGATATATATGTATTCATCGAAATCGAAAATGAAAAAATCATCTACGATATTTCAAACTTTCTTTCAGAGCAAAGCTGGCAATCATCAAAAAGATTGGAATATGCAGCTTTCAGCAAAAACAGCGATTCACCCATAGGCTGCGCGGTCATTTCCCGCTGCCCGCTTTCCGATATAAAGCAGCATTCTCTTGACATACGCACAGAAGATTCAAAAATGCCCTCCATGCGCCCGATTATGGAACTTACGGTTGATACCGGAAACGGAAACTTGACGCTTTTCGTAAATCATTGGAAATCAAAATACGGGGGCGCAAAGAAAACCGAAGTGTGGCGAAATGCGCAGGAGCACCTTCTTACGGAGCTTATGCAAAGTCGTCTTTCTGAAAAAGATTGCGCAATTGTCGCCTGCGGAGATTTTAACCGCGATATAACGGAATTTATCTGTACGGATGATATGGTAAATCTTCGCGGAGAAGATTTTGATGTTCCTGTAACTTCCGCATGGCTTTTACCACTCGGCGATTATGAAACGGGTTCTTATTATTTTAACGGAAAATGGGAAAAAATAGACCATTTTTTCGCTGCAGGAAAAGCGGTAATAAGCGATTTTACCCCTATGACCGATGGAGAGTGGGCGGATTCTAACGGAATTCCGAAATCTTACCACATTTATTCACAATCCGGATGGTCCGATCACCTGCCGATAAAATGCACTGTAGAGTTTCGCTAAAATGCGAGGAGCGGAAAATCGGCAGAGTTTTGCAGCGGTAAAAAATTATTCTCCGCTGAGCAAAAGATTGTAAGCGTCAAGCGGAGTTTCTGCATTAACCAGAGAATTACGCAATGCGGAATCCTTCAGCTTTGTACTGAAATAAGAAATCGTTTTTAAATAATAAGAATGCTGATTATAAGCCGCAGCAATCATAAACAAAAGATTTACAGGAACATCGTCTATCGTCTGGAAATCATCAATGGCAGTCTTACAAATTCCGACTGCGGCGACAAGATCCGTAACGGAAGAAAGCCTGACATGAGGCATAGCGATTCCACGTCCGATAGCGGTTGACATCAAATCTTCGCGCTTTAAGATTTCGGCTGTTAATTCATCAGCGCGTTTAATCTGCGGTGCAGTTGCAAGATGAGCTGCCAGTTCCGTTAAAGCGTCTTTTTTGGAAGTATTTTGAATAAATACAACGCGGTTAGGCGAAAGTATGTTTTTAATTTTGATTTTTTCGTTTTTCTGCTTTGCATCATTGGAAGAAAGCCTTTCATTAACCCAGTTTATTATGTCGGATTTCTTAAAACGCCATACAGTTCCGATTTTTCCTGCCGGAATTTCACCTTTTTGCGCCCAATCATACACTGTACGATCCGAAACACGCAGATACTTTGCAACTTCTTCAATAGTTATTATATCTTCATCCATTAGAAAATCCTTTACAGAAATAAATATTTGGAAACTTTCGCAAAGTATTGCATATTTTACGGTTTTATGTCAATCGACAGCTAAAATTGAATACAGTACACTATATAGGAGTATCATAACACTTGATGATTCCGATATAAGCGGTAACAGAGTACGCTTGGCTTACGCATATTAAAACAGCTGCTCAGACAATCAACAACCCCGACGCAAGCATCGGGGTATGTTGTTCTCATAAGGTGATTGCACTCGGCTTTAATACCCTTTGTTACGACGCAGAGCGTCGGGGTATTAAACCCTCCGCACGAATAAAAATTTGTCG
>CAUUGI010000006.1:0-56117 GCA_963544675.1 uncultured Treponema sp. | reverse complement strand
GAATCACTTCAGCGTATCACATTACCGCTTGTTCGGTTAGTTTTTATCATGCCTCCTGTAGGTTTAATTTCTTGACTCTTTTAAGCGGTTTGATGTCGAAAAAATATTCAGCTTGTTTTATTATACATCGGATGAAAAATATAGACGTTATATATGAAAATAAGGAGATTCTTATCGTAAATAAACCTGCCGGAGTTGCAGTGCAAGGCGGTGCTGATGTGGCTCATCCGCTTGATAAAGAGCTTCCGCAAAAACTCGGTTATCCGATATATCTTGTGCATCGGCTTGATATGGATACCGCAGGTCTTATGATTATAGCAAAATCTCCCACCGCCGCTGCAAAATGGACAAAACTTATTGCTGAAAAATCCGTTCAAAGAGAATACACCGCCGTCTGCGCAGGTATTTTTAAGAAAAAAAGCGGCACATTGACTGAAGACATTTTTCAGCATGGAATACGTAAGTCTGCCGTAACGCATTATTCGGTTTTGCGCAGTTTTGAATTTTCATGCAGCGGCGAAAATATTCCGGTGAATATTGTTTCTCTTCGGCTTGAAACCGGACGTATGCACCAGATTAGAATTCATCTTGCAAAAGAAAATTGTCCGATAATAGGTGATGTAAAATACGGAAATTTTTCGCTTAATAAAAAATTAAAAAAAAGCGCGGGAGTAAAAAAGCTTTTTCTTGCCGCAAATAAACTTGTCGTTCCTATCGACGGCATAAGCCAAATTTTTGAGATACCTTTTCCGGAACACATCGAAAATTTTATAAATTCAGCAGTTGAAAGATGAGGGCGCGATTTTTGCAGGTTCTTGTAATAAAAAAGGTGCAGCTCCCGAAAAGCGACGCTTACCGGAAACTGCACCCTCCGGCTATGCCGGATATCGGAGAGAGTTTATCGGCTTTTCACAAGCCGCCGTTAATATAACATCAGGTTATAAAATCATCAATAAAAAATTATAAAAAAAATTATAAAAAGTTTTTAAAATATTTTATTTTTAACGGCTCTTCGATAAGTTTCATAAAATATTCAATCTTGTTTACATTCATTTTTAACTTAAATTTATTATGTCAACTTTTTTTTATTGACACATTATGAAAAAAGTTGTACTAATAATTCAATTTTAGGCATACGCCGTTTGATATAAAAATTAAATATTCAAATTCCTAATATAACAATCAACAAAAAATGGAGTTATTGTAATGGCCTTTAGAAAGCGTCATTCAGAAGATGAGGCTCAAGAGCAGAATGCGTCTGGAGTTCAGTCGCAGCTTGATTTTGAAGCTCAGCCTGAATCTTATGAAGCGTCGGATAGAATTTCCGACGATGGAGATGATTATTCATCTGAACAACAAAATGCAGCGGCAGCGGTTCAAGAAGATGTAAGCGCGGCTGTCGAACACACTGAAGCTCCCTCTATTGTGCGTCCAAGACGACGTGCGGTAGTCAGAGTGAATTCTTCCGAAAAAAATCAAGAAAATTCAGAAAACGAAACGGAATCCGAACGCTCTTCGTCCGTAAGACAAGAGCATCAGTCTTATGGCAGCAGCCGCTGGAATTCTTCTTCGCGGTACGGAACTACTACAAGACGCACTGTCCGCAGACCTTATGCACATACTGAAATGCCTGTTCCGACCGGAGCCGTAGATCCGTCAATATTGCAGAATGCAGACGGTGGAGACGGCGATGATAATAAACCGCGCCTTGTAATAAATGATTTAACTGCAATGGGAATGCATGAATTGCGCGACCTCGCTATGAAGTACGGTTTTAATGCGGATGACCTTGCTCCGATGAAAAAGCAGGAGCTTATATTTGTAATATTGAAAGCGCATACGGAACACGGCGGAATTATTTTTGCAAGCGGTGCTCTCGAAATTCTTCCCGACGGTTACGGATTTTTGCGCAGTCCGCAAAACAGCTATCTCCCTGGTCCTGATGATATTTATATTTCTCCAAGTCAGATACGTTTATTCAACTTAAAAACTGGCGACACCGTTTACGGCCAAACACGTTCACCGAAAGAAGGAGAACGATTTTTTGCTCTTCTTCGCATTGAATCCGTAAATTTTGACGATCCTCGTGTCGCTCAGACCCGTATTCCTTTTGAAAATCTTACGGCTCTTTATCCGAAAGAAAAATTGCGTCTTGAAACCGTCTCGACGGAACTTTCCACAAGAATTGTAGATTTATTTACGCCCATCGGTAAGGGACAGCGACTTTTGATTGTCGCACCGCCTAAAGCGGGTAAAACCACTCTTATGCAGCGCGTTGCAAATGCGATAACTGCAAATCATCCTGAAGTCTATTTGATTGTACTTTTGATAGATGAGCGTCCTGAAGAAGTTACCGAAATGGAGCGTTCAATAAAGGCGGAAGTTATATCTTCCACTTTTGATGAACAGGCAACACGCCATGTTCAAGTTGCGGAAATGGTTCTTGAAAAAGCCAAACGTCTTGTTGAGCATAAGCGCGATGTCGTTATTTTTCTTGATTCCATTACAAGGCTTGCGCGCGCATATAACCAAACGGTTCCCACTTCCGGCAAAGTTCTTTCCGGCGGTGTTGATTCGAATGCCCTGCATAAACCGAAACGCTTCTTCGGTGCCGCCAGAAATGTTGAAAGGGGCGGTTCGCTTACGATTATTTCGACTGCACTTATTGAAACCGGCAGCCGTATGGATGAAGTTATTTTTGAAGAGTTTAAAGGAACCGGAAACAGCGAAATCGATCTTGATAGAAAACTTGCCGAACGCAGATTATTTCCTGCAATCAACATCAAAAAATCCGGTACGCGCAAAGAAGAACTGTTGCTTACGGAAAATGAACTTCAAAAATTATGGGTTTTGCGGAAAGTGCTTAATCCTATGGAAGATGCGGAAATTCTTGAGTTGCTTCTTGACAGAATGCGTAAATCAAAAGACAACGAAGCTTTTCTTGCAAGCATGAATGTAGGTTCCGCTGCCGTAGATTAAGTTGTGCGTAGGGGGAAATCCCCCGACGTTTCTTGCTATAACTTGTCCGTTATAAAAAAATTGCAAAATCCTGTGCTCTTGTCTAATAATTGCACTGTGCTTATATTCTGTATATGACTGAAAACGAATTTGATGACAAAATTACGTCTGTTATCGAAGCAATTGATAGCGTAATAGACGGTATAAAAAATGATGCTCTTGCCGCCGACGGTAAGCCGAAAGCAGCTGTGAAGTCTAAAAAATCCCGAAAAACGGATGAAAGAAATGAAAACCGTGCGACGGAAATAGTCCCTGCCGAACAACTTTTGCCGAATAAGCTGCCGATCGTGCCGCTTCAGGGACGCCCCATTTTTCCGGGTGTGTTTACGCCGCTTATGATAAATTCTCCTGACGATACAAAACTTATCGAACAGGCGTATTCGGGCGACGGCTGTATCGGAATCGTCATGCTTAAAAATGACGAAGAAAGCCCTTCCGCAAAAGATTTGTATCAGGTCGGGACGGCTGCGCGCATAATCAAAAAAATTAATTTGCCTGACGGCGGTGTCAACGTTTTTATTTCAACGGTAAAACGCTTTAAAATCCGCCGCGCCCTGCATTCAAAATCTCCGATTGTTGCGGCGGTTGAATATCTCGATGATGAAGAGGATTCCACTTTTGAGGTAAAAGCCTTGACGCGCGCGCTCATCAGCGAAATGAAAGAAGTGAGCGAAAATAATCCGCTTTTTTCCGAAGAAATGCGCCTTAATATGGTGAACATCGACCATCCGGGAAAAATAGCCGACTTTATCGCGTCCATCTTGAACATCGACAAAAACGAGCAGCAGGGTGTCCTTGAAATGCTCAACGTGCGTCAGCGCATGGAGCAGGTTTTAGTCTACATCAAAAAAGAACAGGAACTTTTGCGCATTCAGAAGAAGATTCAAAATGAATTGAACGAAAAAGTCGAAAAAAATCAGCGTGAATATTTTTTACGCGAAGAAATGCGTTCCATTCAAGAGGAATTGGGAACGGAT
Source organism: uncultured Treponema sp. (assembly GCA_963544675.1). Classification (GTDB taxonomy): domain Bacteria; phylum Spirochaetota; class Spirochaetia; order Treponematales; family Treponemataceae; genus Treponema_D. The sequence continues at coordinate 52,122 of CAUUGI010000006.1, read as the reverse complement.
TCGGAAGGCAACGCGACCGACTACCAAAAATTCAAGACGAAAATCGAAACTTTTCATTTTGAAGGGGAAATCAAAGAAACGGTTGACAGCGAACTTGAAAAATTCCAGCTGACCGACCCCAATTCGCCGGAGTATCTTGCCTCGCGCAATTATCTTGAATTGATAACGCAGCTTCCGTGGCTTGACGGCGTGCAGGAACTTTACAATATGGAAAGTGCGCGGAAAACGCTTGAAGGCGACCATTACGGACTTGAGGAAGTCAAAAATCGTATCATGGAATATCTTGCTGTGCGGAAACTCAGGCGCGACAATAAAGGCTCCATTTTGATTTTGGTCGGGCCGCCGGGCGTCGGGAAAACGAGCGTCGGACGTTCGATTGCAAATGCGATGAACAAGCCCTTTTATCGTTTCAGCGTGGGCGGTATGCGTGATGAGGCGGAAATTAAGGGGCACCGGCGCACCTATGTGGGCGCGATGTGCGGAAAAATCATACAGGGACTTAAAATCACGCATTCAAAGTCCCCCGTGTTTATGATTGACGAAATCGACAAGATGGGCTCAAGTCATCAAGGCGATCCTGCAAGTGCTCTTCTTGAAGTGCTCGACCCCGAGCAAAACGTTGCGTTCCGTGATAACTATCTTGACCTGCCGTTCGATGTGTCCAACGTATTTTTCATTCTGACTGCAAATACGCTTGATTCCATTCCCGAACCGCTGCTTGACCGCGCGGAAATTATTCGTCTTTCAGGCTATATCGATCAGGAAAAAATAGAAATTGCGCGGAAATATTTGATTCCCAAAAATCTTGAAAAAAACGGACTAAAAAAAGGACAGGTCAAATACTCGAAAGAGGCGCTTTTGCGCATTGCAGAAGAGTACGCGCGTGAAGCCGGCGTCCGCAATTACGAAAAAAGTCTTGATAAGATTCACCGAAAAATTGTAACGGAAGCCGTAAGCGAAGCGGACAAAAAATATCTTGATGCTGTAAAACAGGCGAAGGCGGAGAAAAAGAGTGCGGATGAAGTCGAAAAGATTAAGAGCGAGGACTTTTTCGATTCTTCTCGCAGATATGAGATTGTCGCCTCCGATCTTGAAAAATATCTTGATCGCCCCGTTTTTGACGAAAGCGAAATTAAAAAAGCCGATATTCCGGGCACTGCAATAGGTCTTGCGTGGACAAGCATGGGCGGCGACACGCTCCTAATTGAAAGCACTGCGTTTCAGGGAAAACCTGAGCTGATTTTGACCGGGCAGATGGGTTCCGTGATGAAAGAATCTGCGCTGATTGCCATGAACTGGGCAAAAAGTCATGCTATTACAGGAAATATGAAAAATGCCGATTGGTTTGAACACAATTCCGTTCACCTGCATATACCGGAAGGCGCAACGCCTAAAGACGGCCCCAGTGCGGGTATTACGATGGCGACGACCTTTGTTTCGCTTTTTACCGGTAAGACGATAAAGCCCGCTCTTGCTATGACCGGAGAATTGAGCCTTACGGGACAGGTTTTGCCGATAGGAGGACTGCGTGAAAAGACCGTAGCCGCCCGCCGCAACGGAATCAAGACGATTATAATTCCTGCGGCAAATACGAGGGATTTGGAAAAGATTCCGGCGCACGTAAAAGCGGGAATTAAATTTATTCCTGTAAAACGTGCGGAAGAAGTAATGAATGCTGCGTTTTTGAAGAAGTAGGCGAGAAGCTGCACGACAGCAGTATATGGAAATATGCATGGAGTTGTGAGGATAGTCGGAACGTGCAATTTCCTAAAAAAATTATGAGAGGTAAAAATGCAAATAACTAAAGATTCAGTTGTAAAACTTCATTATACATTGTATGACGACAATGGAATTGAGTTGGATTCATCTGTCGGCAAAGCTCCGTTGGAATACATTCACGGCAAGGGAATGCTGATTTCAGGACTGGAAGCTATGCTTGAAGGAAAAGAAGCAGGTACAAAATTCAAAGCTGTAATTGAACCGTCCGAAGCATACGGTGAATTCAATAAAAATCTTATTGTAGAAATTCCGCGTTCACAGTTTGAAACAGATATGCCTATTGAAATAGGAATGGCTTTTCAGGCAGGGACTGCCGATGGCGGTTCGGTGCTTGTGCACGTTATAGGGATAAACGACGATATTATCACTGTAGACGGAAACCACGAACTTGCGGGAAAACGACTTACATTTGATGTAGAAGTTATCAGCGTTCGCGAAGCATCGGACAATGAACTTTCGTCGGCGGAGTCCGATGCAGGCTGCAATTGCGGAAGTGGAGAATGCGGCGGTACTTGCAGCGGATGCGGAGGAGGATGCGGCTGCTCCTAGCGGACTTTTGTGTAGCCGGGTGCAGGTTTATGCGTTCAAAGTGGACGATTAGGTCAAATCTCAGCCGGTTTTAAGTCTATTCCAAATCCGCAAGTTCTTCCCAGCGGGTGTATTTTTCTTCAAGCTCGGTAAGCAGCAAATCGTACTCTTTTGAATTCTTTTCCATACAGGAAAAATCAATGCTGGTAGCGGACATTTCCGTTTCAAGCTCGCTTTTACGCTTTTCCATATCTGCAATATCTTTTTCAATCGATTCAAATTCTTTCTGTTCTTTAAAGCTTCGCTTGCGTTTTTTATTCGGCGGCTCTGAATCGGCATAGGTGTTTTCTGCATTTTGCCGGCGATTTTCTTTTGCTTTTTCCAAAGCCTTTTTCTTTTTCTCCGCAAGAAAATCTATATACTCGCTGCATTTCCCGGCAAATCCGCTTATGCTTCCGTCTTCTTCAAGGATAAAAAGGCTGTCCGTAACTTTATCCATAAAATAGCGGTCATGTGTAACCAATAAAAGACAGCCTTCGTAGCGCATGAGAAAATCTTCCAGTATATTCATCGTAAAAATATCAAAATCATTCGTAGGCTCATCGAGTATAAGAAAATTGGGATTTGATAAAAGCAGGCGGACTAAAAAAAGCTTTTTCTTTTCGCCGCCGCTCAACGTACTGACAGGAGAATGCTGAATTTTTCCGCTGAATCCGAATTCTTCAAGAAAGACTTCCGCGCTTACGGTTTTACCGTCTTTCCGTTCGATAAATTCCGCCGTTTCTTTTACATAATCCAACACAGTTACGCCGGTATCTAAAAAGACCGGATTCTGCATATAATAGCCGAAAGCGGTATTATCTCCTGCGCTCACGGAGCCGGTATCGCTTTTCAGGCTGCCGCTCACGATTCCCAAAAGCGTAGATTTTCCGCTGCCGTTCCCGCCGAAAATGCCGATTTTTTGTCCTTTTGTGAACGTATACGAAAAATCTTTTATTACAGGAACAAAATCTTTTTCCGTGTTTGCAACATAACCTTTGGGGTAAGATTTTGATATTCCGTCCAGTACAAGAACTTTTCCGCCGAGCCGCCGTCCGCTTACATCAAATGAAAATCCCTTTTCTTCGCGGAATTTTTCGGAATTTATAAGCTGCTCATCCCTTTTTATGCGGGCTTTTGCCTTTGTGCCTCTAGCACATGGACCGCGCATAAGCCAATCGCGTTCGACACGGAGAACAGCTTCAAGGCGGCGTTCCGCATTTTTTCGGATTTCGATTTCCGTGCGGCGTTTTTCAAGAAACGCGGAGTAATTTCCGTGATAAGCATGAAGACGATTTTCCGAAATTTCAAAAATATCGGAACACACCGCGTCAAGAAAATAGCGGTCATGGGTAACCATTAAAACTGTGCGTTTTGTCGACTTTAGAACAGTTTCAAGCCATGCAATGGTCGGAATATCAAGATGATTGGTAGGTTCATCCAAAAGCAGCAGCTTCGTATCTTCAACAAGAACCTGCGCAAGCGCAACTTTTTTTATCATTCCGCCGCTCAAAGTTCCCATTTTGCGAGACATATCCGTAATTCCAAGAGAACTGAGTATTGACGATACCTGCGCTTCATAATTCCACAAATCCTGTCTTTCCATAAGTTCCTGCAATTCGTCGTAACGTTTTTGATTAAACGAATGCTGACCGATGAGAGAACAATACTCAATATATTCACGGATTATTTCGAGTTTTGGTGAGCGGCTTTTAAATATGTGAGTGCGGATTGTATCATCGGCATAAAATTCGTGATTTTGAGGAAGATAAGAAATCCCTGCGGAATTTGAAACGGTTATGCGCCCCGCGTCCGGGACAAGAAGTCCTGCAATTGTTTTAAGAAGTGTAGATTTTCCGGTTCCATTTCTGCCTATGAGAGCGGCTTTTTCACCTTCATTCATTCCGAAAGAAACATCGGTGAACAATGGAGCTTCGCGTCCGATTTTTGAAACTCCGCTTACGGAAAGTATATTCATGGCGGAAAATATAACACATCATCACATAAAATTGAATCAATAAGCTTTCTGCAAAACGTAGAACGCTTTCCATCGCACAAAAAAACGGCTGTGTTTCAAACAGCCGTTTTTAGCAAATCTTACTTTGCTTGGTCTTCAATCGCATCGATGTAAGAAAGATTTAAGCGTCCCATTTTATCGACTTCGATAAGTTTTACCGGAATCACCTGACCTTCTTTAAGAACATCGGTAACTTTTTCTACACGCTGGCGTGAAAGCTTTGAAATGTGGCAAAGTCCTTCTTTACCCGGCAGGATTTCGATAAATGCGCCGAAATCCATGATGCGTTTTACCGTTCCGTTATAAATAACTCCCGGCTCCGGATCTTCCGTAATGCCTTTTACCGCTTTTTTTGCTTCTTCGGCACTTATACCGTTTTTGCCGTAAATCGTAACAGTTCCGTCATCGTCTGTGTTGATTGTAACGTTATATTGCGAGCAAAGTGCTTTGACATTTTTTCCGCCGGGACCGATGAGCGCTCCGATTTTATCAACCGGAATCTTCATCGAAAGAATCTTAGGTGCATTTTTACTTATTTCCTGCGGCTTATCGATACATTTTTCCATAATCGAAAGAATGTGTAAACGTCCTTCTTTTGCCTGCGCAAGTGCCTTTTTCATTATATCCATAGAAACACCGGCAATTTTTATATCCATTTGGAATCCGGTAATTCCGTCTTTCGTACCTGCGACTTTAAAATCCATATCGCCGAGGTGGTCTTCTTCCCCGAGAATATCCGAAAGAATCTGATATTTTTCGTAGTGCGGCCCGTCGGTAATAAGACCCATTGCAATACCGGCAACCATTTTTTTCATAGGAACGCCGGCAGCCAGCATGGAAAGACAGCCGCCGCAGGTAGATGCCTGCGATGAAGAACCGTTGGATTCCATGATTTCGGAAACAACACGCACCGTATACGGAAATTTGTCGCGACCGGGAACCATCGGAGCAAGCGAACGGCGTGCAAGATTTCCGTGTCCTATTTCGCGTCTTCCCGTTGTAAGTTTTCCGACTTCACCGACGGAATAAGGCGGAAAATTATAATGAAGAATAAAATGTTCGCTTCTGTCTCCGTCAATATCGTCGTAAACCTGTTCATCAAGCGACGTTCCGAGCGTAGTTACCGCAAGAGATTGCGTTTCGCCTCTCGTAAACAGCGCAGAGCCGTGCGGGTAGGGAAGTACGTTGATTTCGCAAGTGATAGGACGAATTTCATCGCATTTTCTGCCGTCGATGCGTATTCCGTCGTCCAAAATCGATTTGCGCAAGAGTTTAAATTGAATATCGTCAAGAAGCGCATCGAAAAGACGTTTTTGGATTTCATCTTCAAGCTGTTCGGCATATTCCGCAACCAGTTTTTCTCGTACCGCATCAATTGCTTTGCCGCGGTTTTGTTTTCCGTCCCTGAATGCGGCTTCTTTTATAAGCGGAGTCGCTTCCGCTTCAATTTTTTCCGCATTTTCAAGTTTTACGTCAAGAGGACTTAGAGGAAGTTTTTCTTTTCCGCATTTTTTCTGCAATTCATTTTGAAGTTTGCACATTTGCGTAATAAATTCTTGAGCCTTTTCAAGCGCACCGAGCATTACCTCTTCGCTTGCCTCGTCTGCGCCTCCCTCAACCATCGTAAAGCCTTCCGCTGTTCCCGCAACTACGATTTCAAGTTCCGATTTTTCAATCTGTGCAAAAGTCGGATTGATTATATATTCTCCGTTAAGGTAGCCTACGCGGCAGGCTGCGACCGGTCCGTGAAACGGTATATCGGAGATTGTAACCGCTGCAGAGGCTGCAATTACAGCAAGAATGTCCTGCGTATGGATTCCGTCTGCTGAAACACAGGTCGGAACAATCTGCAATTCACGTCCGAAAGACGGTTCGAAAAGCGGGCGCATCGGGCGGTCGATAAGACGGGAAACAAGAATTTCCTTTTCTTTAGGTCTGCCTTCTCTTTTTACAAATCCGCCGGGTATTTTTCCTGCCGCATAAAATTTTTCGTTGTAATCAACCGTAACGGGAACAAAATCCTGTCCCTCAATTACATTGTGTGAAGCGCAGACTGTTGCAATAACCACTGCGCCGCCCCATTGTGCAAAAACGCACCCGTTAGCCTGCTTGCCGATTCTTCCCGTTTCAAGGATTAGGTCTTCATCACCTAATCTGTAAGTTACTCTTTCTACTGACATTAAATTCCTTCTTCAGTTCTTTATAGTTCTTTTCCGTTGGCTAAAAATAAAAAAGCCTGAACCGCCAACGGTGTGCGGCGCAGGCTCCTGAATAAAAATTACTTGCGGAGACCGAGCTCTTTTATAAAAGCGCGGTAGCCTTCAAGGTCTTTGTGTTCGTAGTATTTGAGCATTTTTCTGCGCTGTCCTACGACTTTTAATAGAGCGCGCTTTGCGCTCGCGTCTTTCGGGAACGTATTGGAATGTTCCGTAAGTTGTTTGATGCGTTCCGTAAGCAGCGCAATCTGAACTTTTACGTTACCTGTGTCCGTGTCTTTTTCACCGTATTTTACAACGATTGAAGAAGTTGTTTCTTTTGTAAGTGCCATTTTACTTACCCCTTATTATAAAAATTCTACAGCCCGAATTCGCGGAAGCTCATTGAAAGCAGCCCCAAAGAGGCGAATTGTTTTAAGGTCTGCTTCAAGACAAGCCCGTAAATTTTCTCGGGACGTATTTGCAATAACATTGTATGTGCCATATTTTGGTAAAACCTGCTTAAAGCCGGATTTTTCAAAAACAAGCGCATTGTCCGAATCTTTCTTAAAAGGAATCCCGTTCATATCTATTTTGAATCTATGACCGAGCAGACATTCTATTTCTGCAAAATTCCCGTTAAAAATGCGCTGCCTTATGACTGAAGATGATATACGCTCCCCTTTATATAAAACTTCGTTCGGAAAAAGCGTCTGTAAATCACCGGTATGCGCAAAATCTTCTATTTCTTTTTTACCGCATGAACCTTTATATCCAAAGTGAAAATCTTTTCCTTCAGCTATAAAGCGCATAGAAAAAAAAGTTGTTAAAACATTAAGAAATTCGGTTCCGCTCATTCTAGCAAAATCATAAGAAAAGTCAATCAGCAGGGCGAATTGAAAACCTCGCTTTTCATAACCTGCAAGTCTTTGCGGAAGCGTTGCAATGTCTCCGATGTATGAGGATGACTGCTTGAAAGACGGCAGCGGACGAATAAATGTTACGATGCCCGGAACGAGTTTTTGTTTTGCTGCCGCCTCAAAAACTGCTTTAAACAATGCTTCATGACCGATATGCGGTCCGTCAAAACTTCCTATTGTGAGCGCAGAGTTTTTTTCTACAACAGATATATTTGATGTAAAATCAATTCGATTCCAATAAAATGTATGCAAACTACGCTCACACAGCCGTTATTCAAACTATATCGGCATTATTTTATTCGTGCGGAGGGTTTAATACCCCGACGCTCTGCGTCGCAACAAAGGGGATTAAACCCGACTGCAACCACCTTATGAGAACAACATACCCCGATGCTCTGCGTCGGGGTTGTTGATTTCGTAAATCCAACCGTCGGGAGCTTTTATCTCTCCCATTTGTATACCGGTTAAAGTTTCGCGCAGCTTGCCAAGCACTTCACCTATTTTATCCATGCCCGACGGAATAAGAATTTCTTTTCCGTGATCGTCAATTTTTCCTATGGGTGAAATAACTGCCGCAGTACCGCATAATCCGCATTCGGCAAATGTTGAAAGTTCATCTTTGTGAATCTTTCGTTCTTCAACTTCAATGTTAAGATAATCTTTTGCAACTTGAATAAGGGAGCGGCGCGTTATTGACGGAAGGATTGTATCCGATTTCGGCGTAACAAGCTTTCCGTCTTTTGTTACGAATAAAATATTTGCGCCGCCGGTTTCTTCTATATAAGTATGATTTGTCGGATCAAGATAAATATTTTCTGCAAAACCTTTTCTATGAGCATCCATTATATTGTGAAGGCTCATTGCGTAGTTCAAACCGGCTTTTATATCTCCCGTACCGTGCGGAGCAGCTCTGTCTATATCGGAAATACGTACGGCAATAGGTTTTAAGCCGCCCTTAAAATACGGACCTACCGGCGTTACAAGAATTCTGAACTGATATTCATCGGCAGGCTTTACTCCGATTACTGCGCTCGATGCAAACATAAACGGTCTGATGTATAAAGTAGCACCGGAACCGTAGGGCGGTACCCAATCGATATTTGATTTTACCGTATCAAGTACAGCCTGAACAAAATTTTTGACAGGGAAAACCGGCATTTCAAGACGTCTGCATGAATTTTCCATGCGCTCGCCGTTCATATCCGGTCGGAATGTAACAACGCGACCGTCCTTTGTAGTATATGCTTTCAGCCCTTCAAAGCATGATTGCGAATACTGCAATACGCCTGCACACTCGGAAATACGGACTTCGCCGTCATCAATAAGCATTCCGTCATTCCATGAGCCGTTTTTAAATTCGGCAACAAAACGCTTGTCTGTTTTCATGTATGCAAACGGAAGATTAGCCCAATCAAGATTTTTTTTCATATTTACTCCGCAAAATACGATTTTATTTTGCAAAACTCTATCATTATTAACTTAAAGTATCAACATTTTTTGTGCTGTTGACTTCAAGGCGTACAACTTGTATTATTCCCGAAATTTTATCTTGTGATATTGATTTGTCTGTGTTTCAGTCTTCAATATCGGGCAAGAACGGGAGCAAAAAATGAAAAAAGACATCCATCCTGAGTACAAACTCACAAAAATTACCTGCGTTTGCGGTAATGTTATTGAAACACGTTCAACAGTAAGCGATATTCATGTTGAAATATGTTCCGCCTGCCATCCTTTTTATACCGGTAAGCAGAAACTTGTTGATACGGCAGGACGTATTGACCGCTTCAATAAACGTTACGGAATCAAAGCCGAAGATAAATAATCACGGTTATAAAAGCTGCTGTCCGAGAACTTTCGGACAGTTTTTTTTGATTTTTATACGCGATGTTCAAAATCAGATTCGTGTATTGCAAGTACCTAATTTTGAATTTAAAGGCTGTCGAAAAAGTAAGAAACTTTTACGACAGCTTTTTTTATGTGGAGTAGCGGAATATATTATGGAAAAAGAGTCTTTCCAAGCGGAAATTTTTGCCAACAGGATTAGGAAAAAATATAAATTTTTGAGAAAACGCGCACGGAAGAATTTTATCTCGTGCTTTAGAATCTACGATCGTGATATTCCTGAAATCCCGCTTTCTTTAGATATTTATGAATTCCTGCCGAATAATATCCATTCTACAGAACAATGTGCACTTTTTCTTGCGGAGCAAAACAGGCGTTTTTCCGCAAACGATTTGCAGGCGGAAAAAGAAGCCGCTTTGCGCCGATATTTTGTTTTATACCTTTACGAGCGTCCCTATGAAAAATCTGAAGAATCGGAAAATGCTTGGCTTGAACTTATGGCGCAGTCGATTTGCAGCGTATTCGAAGTGGAGCGTCAGCGGATTATTATAAAAACAAGGAAAAAACAGCGCGGAGAAAATCAATATGACCGCATTAACTCTGCAAATAAAGTCTCGGGAATCATGCAGGAATGCGGCAGTCTTTTTAAAGTCGATCTTTTGTCATATATCGATACAGGATTGTTTTTTGACCACAGACCGCTGCGCTCTGTGGTGCGCGAAAGTTCCAAAGGTAAGCGGGTATTAAATCTTTTTTGCTATACGGGAAGTTTTTCCGTTTATGCCGCTTCAGGCGGTGCTTCTTACGTTGAGTCGGTGGATTTGAGCAATACATATCTTTCATGGGCGCGTTTCAACATGGAATTAAACGGTTTTGTCGGGGAAAAATATAATTATGTCCGTGCAGATGTAACCGAGTTTTTATGCTGCCGTGTAAAAGATTTGCTTTGCGGTAAAACTGTTCCGTTCGATATTATAATACTTGACCCTCCGACATTCAGTAATTCAAAAAACACTGAAAATCTGCTTGATATAAATAAAGATTGGGCAGCTCTTGTTAATGATTGCTTAAAATTGCTTGTAAAAGGCGGCATATTATATTTTTCTACAAACAGCCGCCGCATCCAATTTGATGAAACGAAAATAAATTCAAGCTGTACAATAAACGATATTACGGAATCCACAATTCCATTTGATTTTGAAGGGACAAAACCTCATAGATGCTGGCGGATAAAAAAGCAATAAGCAATCCCGCCGCAGGGCAGTGAGATTGTCGATTTTAAGCAGGACGAATTCTGAAGTTTGGGAAAAATTAGGAATTGAACCAAGCAGGTAAAGTCGATATTTATCCTAAATTGCCGCTTGTTTGCCTTAAATTATGCAGACTTGGCACATACGCATTGCATTAAGCGCATTTGTGTTACTTTCAGGCGTAACTCCGGCACAGCAAGATGAATCTACCGTTATTTTACTTTCCGGTAATGCGGCTTTTAATATAAGAGCGTTGCTTATAACGCAGATATCCGTGCAAAGTCCGACTATTTCGATTTCTTCAAGTCCTTTTAGAGATGCCGCATATTCTGCAAGAGCGGTTGAGCCGAATGCTGGTTTATTAAAAATCTTTGAGCCGTCCGTATCAAGTTTATCTGAAATCATCCAGCCGTGTGTTCCTTCAACACAATGCACCACAGGAAGATTTCGCCCTTCCTGAGTTTTAAGATAATCCGCTCCGTGCGTGTCGCGCGTAAACACAACCGGCTCTCCCGCTTCACGATACGCTTTAATCTTTTCTGCGACATTTTGCACAATTGATTTTGCTTCTTCCGTCCCAAGTGCGCCGTCAATAAAATCGTTCTGCATATCGATAACCGCTAAAAGTTTCATTTTATATGCCTCCTTTTTTTATACTATACCTGTTCGACAACGGAATTATCGAACAGTTCTATTACTTTTTCCGATTGATTTTCTTTGCTGATTTTTTAATTTCCTCGTGGTAAAAGAAATTGACCAAAACAGGCGGAGCCTCAAACGGAAGATTCATGCTGTCGTCATTTCGAACATACGAAAGTCCGCTTTCTTTTGCGTAAGCGCGGAGTTCCTTATCAAGTATTTCCCAGTAGTCCCGATTGCCTTTTGAATAAATTTCTTCGTAAAGAGGAACAAGTTCTGCGTATTTTCTTCTTATGTAGTCTATAATTACAGGACGGAACATTCCCCGCAGATTTAAATTTTCAAGCCAAACGAGATTGCACTGATTTTTTACTTGTTCCACGATTGCTTTTACGTCGGTTATTCCGGGAAAAATAGGTGAGATAAAGCATGTTGTGCGGATTCCTTCATCGTGAAGTTTTTTCATAGCGGAAAGTCTGCGCTCAATGCTTACGGCATTATCCATATCCTCGTGGAAATCCTCGTCCAAAGTGTTGATTGAAAAACCGACCCGCGCATTCGGAAACGTTTTGATTAAATCAATATCACGTAAAACAAGGTCGCTTTTTGTCTGTATGCTGATTTTTATGTCGTTGCCTTTCAATTCTTCAAGCAACGCACGGGTGCGGCGGAACTCTTCTTCCTGTGGATTGTAAGGATCTGTAACCGAAGCTAAAAAGAATTCCTTGCCCTCATATTTTTTGGGATTTTTTATAGGCACCCAATATTTTACATCTAAAAACTCTCCCCAGTTTTCGGCATGGTTGGTAAACCGTTTCATAAAACAGGCGTAGCAATACTTACAGGCGTGAGTACAGCCGACATAAGGATTTACGGAAAAATCAGCAACCGGCAAATTTGATTTTGTGAGAATCGATTTTACTTCGATTTTTCGTATAACTGTTTCATTCATTTTAATTCAGTTTTATCTCCATCTGCCGAAATGCAGCTGTGTTTCAATGTCTGCTGAGTTTTGCTCCGCTTGATATTCGTTTGGAGCCTCGTAACTGATTCCTATAAATACCGGAAGCATATATGTCGGAGGGACTTTGCTACATTACAAAGTCAAGTATAATAAAAGACTTCATTTAATGGAAGTCTCATGGAATATCACAGCCCTTCTGCCGGCTCTGCCCTTTGGAACCCCGGATTGGTTCTACGGAGAGGGTGTTTTAACCCAATGTTTTTATGCGAGTTTTGACTTTGGTCAAAACTCGGGTGGGCGGAGATTCCATTGAATCTTCCAAAGTATGTTCTCTGCCGCCCAACGAAAACTGCTGAAGCTGCTTTTCAGACGTCTCCTCTTCATCCCTAAAATCTTATTTACCGCAGTTTTGCTTATGCAAAACTGCAAGCGAACAGAAGACCAAACTATATCTGCAAAACCGTTTTTCACTGTTCGCCGCGGACGGCGAACCAAGTTAAATCTGTAAAAACAAATTATCCCGTCCGCCCTGCTCGAAAGGTGCCGACAGCATTGCTCGAAAGGTGCCGATACCGTTGCTCGAACACTGTCGATACCTGCACTCTAAGCCTTTATTCACCGTAGGGAATGTTATGCCTTTGCCGTGCACGGCAGGGTAAAACGATTTCTTTTACATCTTTCAAAAGCCGTGCAGTCCCGGAATACTTTGTTCGTATCAGATTTATGCTGTCTGGCGATTATAGCCGTTTCCATTCTACAGGGATTTCCGCTTGAACCGGCGCGGCGGAATCATCTTTTAAAACAAGTGTCTTTTTTACGCCGGACAAGGTTCCGTCTTTTGTAATGCGAAAATCCCATTCGATTGGGGCGGCATCGGCGGCAGCTTTTAAGGCGGTATCGCGCGGAATATCCGGAAAATACGAAGCGTTGCTGCCTCCTGTTTGCCGCACATTTATCTGCATATCTCCTGCATTTCCGCTTATTGCGACATTGACGTTCATACTTGCGCCGTTTTTGAATATAACAAAACCCCTTCCGCCGCGCAGTATAATGATTTTATCTATATATGTTTCGCCGCCCCATGTTCCCGCGATGGATTGAGTAGAAACTTCCGCATTTGTCCGCCCTGAAGATTCCCCCGTCGATGTTACGTTTGCTTGTTCTCCACCGGAAGAACCTGCCTGTATAAGACCGGATATAAGTTCTTTCAGCGAAGTTTTAGATTCCATGAGGATTTTGTAATACGAATCATACTCTTTTATTTTGCTGTAGCTTTTTCCGTCGTCAAGATTTTTCAGATTTATGCTGCATTGCCACTTGCCGTCGGAAAGTTTATTTATGGCAACATAGAATGCGTTTCCGCCGTTTTCGGATTTTAAGAAATCCGCATTTCCTTCAGAAATATAAGTCTGCGAAAAAAAATCGGAGCGTTTATCGGAAAGATTGACCGGCATATCTTTTAGCTGTGCAAGATACAAATCTTCCGTCATTGAAAGCATATTCTTGTCCGCATCCGACGAAACAACGCCGTAAAAATCGAGTTTTGTTTGAGAAATAAAAGGAGCAATGCATATAATCGTAAACATTATTGAGGATAATGCTGTTTTCGATTTTAAGTTCATCAATTGCCCCTCCATTCGGTTAAAAATTGTTTATGAAAAGTCTTTTTTAAAAGTTCTCTGCATTTCGCGGTCAAGATCCCGCTCTTTTATGACTGCTTTTTTGTCAAACTGCTTTTTACCTTTGCAAAGTCCGAGCAGAACTTTTACTCTTCCATTCTTTAAGTAGAATTCCAAAGGAACCAGAGTGTATCCTTTTGTTTCCGTTTTTCGTATAAGCCGTTTGATTTCTTCTTTATGGAGAAGCAGTTTTTTTGCCCTCAACGGATTGTGATTGAACACCGAAGAATATGAATACTCGGCGATATTCATATTTTTTATGTATACTTCGCCGTTGATGATTTCTGCAAAAGAGTCGGGAAAAGAAATCGCGCCGCTCTTTACGGATTTAACTTCCGTTCCCTGTAGTGCAATTCCGCATTCGATTTTATCTTCAACAAAATAATTAAAACTAGCCTTTCGATTTTCCGCAATAATTTTTTTTCCGTCGGACATAAGCGGATTATAAATTATACAGCCGTCACTTTCAAGTTGACGAATCTGCTGTGCGCATATCTCACTTTTTGGCAAATAATTTGAGTTCCGTGTATTCATCGTTTGGTATATTGACTTTTTTTATTGAGTTAACATAAACTAACTACATAATAAAGTAATTAGAAGGTATCCCATGAAACACATGATGAAATTACGGTTTTTTGTATCGGTTTTTTTATTGTTGTCATTTTTTCAGTTTCCAATTTTTTCACAGACTCAAAAAGAATATACGACATGGACAAGCATAGTTAAACAGATGGAAGTCCATCTGAACAATGCATACAATCTTTATACGCAAGGAAAAAATAAAGAAGCTTACGATGAAGTAAATCTTGCGTACTTCCGCTACTATGAATCTAAAGGTATGGAAAAGATTACAATGGGCTATCTTTCCGGAGCTCGTAAGACAGCCGTTGAAAATGCTTTCTACCAATACAGAAGAAACGTAAAAAGCGATAAAAATGCAACAGAAGTAAAAGAGCATAAAGATATGCTTATAAAAATGCTGTACAAAGATGCAATGGAACTGGACGGTAATTCCGGCAAAAACAGCGGAAAAAGTTCCGGAACGGCTGCAACATTTATCGCCTCTCTTGTGTTGGTGTTGCGTGAAGGTCTTGAAGCGATATTGGTTATCGCCGCAATTATCGCATATCTTGTAAAAACAGGTAAAACCAAGTACGTCAAGTCCGTCTATGCAGGCGGTGCATTCGGAATTTTATTCAGCGTAATACTTGCAATTTTGTTCAGTATAATTGCCGGCGCACAAAGCGGTATTGCCCGCGAGATTTTTGAAGGAATCGGTATGTTTGTCGCCGTAATTGTCTTGTTCTATGTGAGCAACTGGATGCTTTCAAAATCGGAAGCGCAAAACTGGGAAAAATACATAAAATCAAAGGTAGAAACGTCGGTTACCACCGGAAATAAATGGCTGTTGATTTTTACAGCTTTTATCGCAGTTGCGCGCGAAGGTGCGGAGTTGATTCTTTTCTTCCAAGGTGTTGCCGTTGACGGAGCGGAAGGCAGAATTGCTATGTGGCTTGCGATTGTGCTTGCGCTGCTCATACTTGCGGCGGTTTTCCTTGCGTTCAGATTTTTGAGCGTAAAATTGCCGCTTAAACCTTTCTTTATTGCAACAAGTATTTTGATGTACGTTATGTGCTTTTCTTTCACCGGCAAAGGTGTAGGCGAATTGCAGGAAGCAGGTCTTATAACAAAAACCGCCGTAAGCTGGATGGGGAATTTTAATATCGACCTTCTTGGTATTTATGCCACATACGAAAGCATAATTCCGCAGTTTATAATTCTTGTAATTACGGTGATTCTTTCCGTTTTGGCAGTGAAAAAGAGCAGAAAACTTACTCAGGAAATACAGAAAGATTCTGCAAATGTATAAAAATATTGCGCTGTGTGCAAAAAAATGATTCTATGCGGCGCATTTAATCAGGATATTATAATCGGTATGATTACAATATAAATTTTTACAAGGAGCTTTTTTCTATGAAAAAGTTATTGTCAGTAGTATTGGCACTGTCCGCATTCGCATTTGTTTTTGCTTCCTGCAAAAAGGCAGATGGTTCAACAAACACAGCGAATGACGGCAGCGCAAAAATGGCTCCTGCACCTACGGAAGACGAGGCTGCAGGATTTGATGAGTTTCCTTTTGGGGATGAAATGGATGTCGGTCCGCTTCATGTCGGAGGAGTATATTTCCAGCCTGTAGATATGGAACCTGCAGGTAACAGTCTTGCAAAGAACGACGCGGACTGCCACGTAGAAGCAGACATCAGCGCAAATGACATGGGCGTTGCGTTGGGCTACGGTGCGGGAGACTTTGTTCCGTATCTGCATGTTAAAGCATATATTCAAAAACACGGATCAAACAAAGTTCAAGAAATTGCATTTATGCCGATGAACGCAAGTGATGGTCCGCACTACGGTGCAAACATGAAGTTTGAAGAAGGACTTGGCAAATATAATGTTAAGTTTGAAATCAAAGCACCGGGCAATGATTATCTTTTGCACGTTGATGCGGAAACAGGTGTTACCGGACGTTTCTGGACGGAGCCGCTCATTGTTGAATGGCCTGATTTCGAATGGGCGGGACCGCAGTGGTAATTCCGCAAATACCGGATTGCTTTCCGGTTTAATGCTAACACTTATCGGAACTTAAAAATCAGCTGAGGGGCGAAAGTTGTATTTTCGCTCCTCATTTTGCATTCTAATCAAGGAGGCTTGTTATCTTAAAGTTTTTTGTCCGCGTTATGGACAGTGACTCGGCATTCGTATTGATTCTTGCTGTTGTAACGGTATCTTTTGCAATCATTTCTGAATCAAATAAATGGAAACTCACTCTTGCAGCATTTTTAACAGGGCTTGCGGCAAGCATCGTATCAATTATTCTGCGCTCCATACCCAACTACGTGAACCGCACTCAGCTTGCGTTTTGGAGTATGATTCCGGTCGCAGTCGGTTTTATTGTATTTTTATTTTTTTTGTTGAAAAAATCTGCCGCTGGAAGACAAGGCAAAATTTCAGAAATCGTTTTTTCGGCGGCATTCTTTGTATATATCGCTTCATCAATGTTTTATTACATTCCTCTGATTGCAGCCGTGCAAAAGGCTTTCGTCTACTACGGAGAAAGCGCAGTCAGCAGTCTTGTACTCTTTAGAGTGATCGGTTTTACACTTGCTCTGTGTGTGCTTGCCTTGACATTTCTTGCAGTGTATAAATCGCTTGCAAAATTAAGTGCATTGGAACTGCGCGTGTGTGCAGCCGGAGCGACAGTTGTTTTAGGAATTACGCAGCTCATCGTCATCATTCAGAGACTTTACTCTCTTAGAATTATACCTAAAAACAGCGCATTATTTTCGTTTATTGCGTTTGTCGTAAATAATAACCGATATTTTGTTTTGGCAGAAATCGCATTCGTTGCCGCTGCCGCAATTATCTTATGGAAGAATAATATAAAAATTACAAAGCCGTATTCCAATAAGGCGGAATTGAGAAAATTAAAAGCCGTAAATAAAAATGCCAGAAATTGGGCGCAATTTTTGCTCATTCTGCTTGCTGTAAATGCGCTTTCGCTTACGGCTTTGCGTTTTTATGCGGGACGTGAAGTCCCGCTTTCTGCGCCGGAAAATTATACAATCGCGGACGGAGCGGCTGTAATTCCTCTTTCGGATTTGGAAGATTCCCATCTTCACCGTTATGAATACAAATCGGCAGACGGAATTAAAATGCGCTTTATCGCTCTTAAAAAAAGCGAAGGCTCGTACGGAGTGTGCCTTGATGCCTGCGATATATGCGGCCCAAGCGGTTATTTTGAGCGCAAAGGGCAGGTTGTCTGCAAATTATGTGATGTCGTTATGAATCGAGGGACTATAGGTTTTCCCGGCGGATGCAATCCCGTACCGCTGGTTTATATGATACACGACGGAAAAATAAAAATATATTTGACCGACCTTGAGCGGGAATCTTACAGATTTAAATAGGCAGGTAATTATGTTTTGGAAAATGATAGGCGGAGCGCTGTTTCGCCAAAAATCGAAAATGCTGATGATTGCCTTTACAATCGCGTTGGGCGCGGCTCTTTCAAGCGCGATGCTGAACACGATGCTCGGTGTAGGCGATAAAGTGAATCAAGAGCTTAAAACTTACGGTGCAAATATCGTTGTTATGCATAAGGACGCATCGCTTTTGACAAGCATTTACGGAGTCGATACAAACAAAACCGTAAATACTCATTTTTTGCGCGAGGACGAACTGCCTAAAATTAAAACGATTTTCTGGGCGTATAATATTGTAGATTTTGCGCCTTTTCTTACCGTTAATACCAAATACGCACATACAAACACGGACGTAAAAATAATCGGGACGTGGTTCAATAAGCAGCTTGATTTAAGTACAGGGCAAAGCATTACTACAGGTATGAGCCGAATGCGTACATGGTGGGAAATAAACGGCGAATGGACGCGCGATACGGAAGATGATTCGTGTATGGTTGGAAGTCTTTTTGCAGGACGGAATTCGATTTCTGCAGGCGATAAAATCACGCTTGAATCTTCCGGCAGAAAAAAAAGTTTTACGGTTTCGGCGATTTTCAATTCCGGAAGTACGGAAGACGAAAATATCTACGTTACTCTTAAAAGCGCGCAGGAACTGTACGGGCGCAGTAACATTGTAGAAAGCATTGAAGTAAGTGCGCTTACAACGCCGGATAACGATCTTGCGCGTAAAGCTGCCCGAAATCCGCTCAGCCTTACGATAAAAGAAAAAGAGGTTTGGTACTGCACTGCGTATGTCAGCAGCATCTGCTATCAGATTCAAGAAGTTATGACCGACAGCGTTGCAAAAGCGGTTCGGCAGGTTTCGGAATCTGAGGGCGCGATTTTGAACAAAACTACGCTCCTTATGCTCTTAATTACGGTTTTAAGTCTTGTAGCTTCCGCTCTAGGTATTTCAAACTTGGTGAGCGCGAGCGTTATGGAACGCCGCACGGAAATCGGTCTTCAAAAAGCAATCGGTGCCGCAAATTATTCAGTTGCGCTCTTGATTCTTACGCAAATTATGATAACCGGCGTTATCGGCGGTACGGCAGGTTATTTTGCAGGTCTCGGCATAACGCAGATTATCGGGCAGACTGTTTTTTCTTCCGCAATACCGATTGCGCCGATGGTAATACCGATTGTAGTTATAAATATTTTCCTGATTACGCTCATCGGAAGTTTGCCGGCACTTCGTTATCTGCTTAAACTTAATCCTACGGAAGTCCTGCACGGAAGATAATTTGATTGAATAAAGGCTCGATACATAAATATCGAGCCTGTTTTACAAAGCCGTACTAATCAACCTGTATTCTGTAAGAGATTTATGGGCGGTCTCATCCAAGTATAAGTTTATCGTTTATAGAACCGCTCGCATCGAATCTGTTGAGCAAGTCCTGTACTGTAAGATTTTTCTTTTCTTCTCCGCGCACATCGTAAACGACCTGACCGTCCATCATCATTATAAGGCGATTTCCGTATCTGATTGCGTCGCGCATATTATGCGTTACCATAAATGTAGTGAGTTTATCTCGTGTAATAAATTCTTCCGTAAGCTCAAGAACTTTCTTTGCGGTTTTCGGATCAAGCGCGGCGGTGTGTTCATCAAGTAAAAGAAGGCGAGGTTTTTGAAGTGTCGCCATAAGCAATGTAAGCGCCTGCCGTTGTCCGCCTGATAAAAGTCCCGCCTTTGCTGACATTCTGTCTTCAAGCCCAAGATCAAGAAGAGAAAGTTTTTCTTTGTACAGAGCTTTTTCGGCGGGTTGAATATGCCATGCAAGACCGTGCCGTTTTCCGCGACGCATCGCCATTGCAAGATTTTCTTGAATCTCCATATTTGCTGCAGTTCCCATCATAGGGTCTTGAAAAACGCGCCCAAGATATTTCGCCCTGAAGTATTCGTGCTTTCCGGTCAAATCCATTCCGTCAAGGATTATCGAACCTGTATCGGTAAAATGAACCCCCGCGATAAGATTCAAAAGAGTAGACTTACCGGCTCCGTTTCCGCCTATTATGGTAACAAAATCTCCGTCTTCAAGCGTAAGATTGATGTTTTTTATGGCACGTTTTTCAGTAATCGTACCGTGATTGAATGTTTTTGATATATTAAAAAGTTTAAGCATTCTGTGTGTTCCTTACCGAATATCATCTATTGTAAAATAGTATCCGGATCTTCAGGATTTTTGGATTCGCTTGAAATATGTCTGGTGTCTTCTTCCTCGTCCAAATTCATTCCCGGAAGAGAACATCTGCGGCGCATAATTCTTGTCTTTACGACAGGAACGGACAGCGAAGCTGCAACTATAAAAGCGGTAAGCAATTTTAAGTCAGTCGATTTTAATCCCAGCTGCAAAACGACAGCAACTACAATTCTATATATTACAGAACCCAATACCGCGGCAATCAGCGACCACCAAAGTCCGAAATGCTCTCCGAAAATCACTTCTCCGATTATAATAGATGCAAGACCGATTACTATTGTTCCGGTTCCCATTCCGACATCGGCATAACCTTGACTTTGTGCAACAAGCGCACCGGAAAGTGCGACCATTCCGTTTGCAATCATAAGTCCCAAGATTTTTGTAGTGTCGGTATTCACGCCGAGTGCCCGAACCATGTGCTCGTTGCTTCCTGTTGCACGTATTGTAGAGCCAAGCTCCGTTCCGAAAAACCAATACATAAGGAGAATAATTGCTCCTACAACAACAAGACCGATTATAAGTGAAGAATGTGTTGTCGTCAGTGTTCCGCCTGATAAGTTTTTGAGTGCCGATATTAGAGTATTCTGCCCTATAAGAGGAGTATTTGCTTTCCCCATTATGCGAATATTTATTGAATACATTGCGATTTGTGTAAGAATGCTTGCAAGGAGAATATTTATGCGCAGTTTTGTATTCATAAAACCGGTTGCAAGTCCTGTAAGTGCACCGATTATAAAAACAAAAACAAATGTAAGTGCGGGATTCATTCCGTGAACGATTAGAACTGCTGTTACAGCTCCACCTGCGGCAAAACTGCCGTCAACCGTCATGTCGGCGATATTAAGTATTCTGAAAGTAAGGTAGACTCCAAGCGTCATGAGTCCCCATAAAATCCCCTGTGATACAGCACCTTCCATTGCAAGTAAGACTGCCATTCCTGCTCCCGTAAAAACTTTTCGGAAAGCCGCAGCGTCCGAACAAATTTTTAGCCGTGCGAAAAACGCACAATTTAATTAAAAAGACTGCCGAAAAAGAACCGATTTTCCGACAGATTTCACTGTTTAAAAAAACTTAAAAGAGTTTTTTAATCCGCAGACTCTAAATCGAATCCGTAAATCTGTTTAATTATCTTTAAGACCGGCGGTATTTATTCCAATAGCCTTAGCAGTATTTTCGTTTACGCTGACTTCGTATTTTTTAAGATACTGTATAGGCATTTCGGCAGGATTTTTGCCGTCCCGCAAAATTTCAACAGCCATTTCAGCAGTCTGCTTTCCAAGCTCATAATAGTTAATGCCGTAAGTTGCAAGACCGCCTGATTCTACCATCTCTATTGCGCCGGGAATTACGGCTTTTTTATTTTCAAGGGCGACTTGTGCAACTGTAGCCATGCCTGCGGCAATCATATTGTCCGTAGGCGCATAAATCGCATCCGCTTTGCTGCAAAGATTCTGTGTAACCTGCTGAAGCTCGTTCGAGTTGGAAACGGTTCCGTCTATATACTTAATACCCAGCGTATCACACATTTTTTTTGCAAGCGCAATTTGGAAGTGAGAATTCTGTTCGCTTGAACAATAAAGCATTCCGATTGTTTTTACGTCCGGAACGATTTTTTTAATCAATTCGATTTGAGCCGCACACGGCGTAAGATCTGAAGTTCCGCTTACATTCGTTCCCGGCATTTCATTACTGTTTACAAGTTTTGCGCTTTCAGGATCCGTAACAGCAGTTACAAGAATCGGAATCTTTTTTGTAAGATTTGCAACTGACTGTGCAGCCGGTGTTGCAATTGCAAGAATCAAATTATCATTATCGTTTACAAGTTTTTCCGCAATTGTAACGCAGTTTATTTGTTCTCCCTGCGCATTGTGATAGTCGATTGTTATATTTTGACCGTCGACATAACCTGCAGCCTTTAAACCGTCCACAAAACCCTTATAACTTGCATCAAGGGCAGGATGTTCAACAAGCTGTATTACTCCTATTTTTATTTTTCCGTCGGACTTTTTTTCACAACTTGTTGTAATCAGTGAAGCTGCAATAACGGATGCAGCTGCAACAGTAAACATTTTTTTCATATTTCCTCCAAATATCGGGTAAACATTTGAGCGTGAGTTTATCATTTTCAAGAATTATTTTCTATTCAATTTAGCAATTATCTTCATGTCAAATACATTATAAGTTGGCTGTAATAGGGGGCAATGCCAAGTTTTTTTACTCGACATTGAAGCTTGTATAAAAAATATAAATTGCAGACATAATTTGACAGCGGTTATTAAAAACGATAATTGACTTCCTTTGCGGATATGCGTACTATCCGGCTCGAGGTAAGCGAAAGTAGAAGTCAATATAGGAGCGGACATAGGGTCTTCGGACATGCTACAGGCAGTGTGATTCAAATTCCACCGCTTTCGCTTACCTTATTTTCCGCACAAATTTATTTATTGAACAACTTTGAAATCGGAACGTGTCAATTTTTATTCACTTATAGACATAATATGCTAATTTTCTATATAATAACAATTACGCTACATGTAAATTGTGTTTTGTAACACTAGGAGGATAGTTGGCATACACTAACAACAACAATAAGGGGCAGCGAGTCAATGAAATGATTCGCGTGCGTGAGATCAGGCTTATAGATGATGAGGGCAACCAAATGGGCATTGTTCCTACGATGGAAGCACTCAGAATGGCTAAAGATAAGGGACTCGACCTTGTTGAAGTATCGCCTAATGCCAATCCGCCGGTATGCAAAATACTGGATTTCGGAAAGTACAGGTTCGAACAGGAAAAAAAGCTCCGTGATTCCAAGAAAAACCAAAAAGTACTCAAACTCAAGGAAATTCGTATGCAGCCTAAAATCGGTGCAGGCGATCTTGATACGAAAGCAAAGCATGTGCAGGAATTTTTAGACGACGGTGCAAAGGTTAAAGTTACTATCCGTTTTCGCGGACGGGAACTTGCCCATACAGACCTAGGCTACGGAGTCCTGCAGGAAGTTCTAAAGAGGCTTACTTCCGAGTATGTCGTTGAAAAATCGCCGGCTATGGACGGAAAAACGATGTCGATGACAATATCTGCAAAAGCCAAATAAATTATTGAGGTAAAGAAAATGCCTAAACAGAAGACAAAAAAGTCAGCTGCAAAACGCTTTGTTTTAACCGGTTCGGGAAAAGTAAAGCACAAGAAGCAGAATCTTCGCCATATTTTGACGAAGCGTTCTCCTAAAAGAAAAAGACAGCTGCGCGCAGCCGGAATTATTGCCGAAGCTGACGCAAGAAAAATCCGTAAGCAGATGTTGCCCTACGGTTGATGTGAGGTATAGAATATGTCAAGAGCGATAGACGGAACAAAACGTAAAAACCGCCGTGTAAAAATACTCAAGCTTGCTAAAGGCTTTATCGGCGACCGTAAATCAAATTACAAAGCTGCCAAAGATGCTGTTACAAAGGCGTTGAATCATGCTTATATTGACCGCCGCGACAGAAAACACAGTTTCCGAGCATTATGGATTTCCCGTATTAACGCGGCAGTTCGTGATGAAGGACTTTCTTATTCAAGATTTATTGACGGCTGCACAAAAGCGGGCATAACATTAAATCGTAAAGCGCTTTCAAATATGGCTATTGAAGACCCTGCGGCATTCAAAGCTGTTGTAGAAGCTGCTAAAAAAGCATTAAAGGCGTAATTATGACTTCCCCCGATCATGTAGAACTTCTTGTAAAAAAAGTTGAAAGCATTGTAGCAAAAACTTTAAACTTGCAGGCGGAAAACGATGCTCTTCGCACCAAGTGCGCCGAGCTTACAAATGCGCTTTCTGCTAAAACGGAGCAGCTTGCATCTTTTGAGCGCGAACAAAGCATGGTCGAGGGAGGAATTTTAAAAGCACTTGAACGGCTTTCTTCTATCGAAAATTCGATATTGCAAGCCGCAGATAATTCAATTCAACAAAATACTGTTCAACAAATTCCGAGTGCGGAAGCTCAGCCTGCCGCCGTCGGACAAACTGTACAGCCGGAGATTAGTAATGAAGTTTCTGCACCTCAGAATGATGCAAACGCAATCCGGCAAAATGAACAGCCGCAGAATCCCGTCTCTGAAAACGGTCAATTCGATATATTTTAGATACAATGGGAACTCTTAAAATAGACATTCTCGGAACTTCGCTTGAAATAAAATCCGACGGGGAAAGTGCCTATTTGGACAGGCTGCTTGGCTATTATAAGCGCAAAACTGCAGAAATTGAAAAGAGCGTTTCCATAAAAGATCCCTTGAAAATCTCTATATTAACAGGTCTTGATTTGTGCGACGAGCTTTATAAAGAACAAAAAAAGAACGCAAGTTTGACGGATTCTCTTACGGGGAACTCTTTAGACGTTAAGACTACAGAAGTTGTGCGGCAGCTCATCGAGAAAATCGACAAGGCACTTTAATTGACTGGAATTTGGATTGACGCAGATTCATGTCCCCAAAAAGTACGTACATATACGGCGAAATACGCTGAAAATCATTCATTGGAAATAATATTTGCAGCAAATAAGCCCCTAATAGACTTGAATGGATATGCAAAGATGGTGATATGTTCAAAAGAAAAAGATGCGGCAGACGATTATATTTATTATAACGCATCCGCTGGAGACATTGTAATAACGCGAGACATTATACTTGCAGAACGTCTTGTTTCTAAAGGAATCGCTGTAATCAACGATCGCGGAACGGCGTTCACTAAAGACAATATAAAAAATCGACTTGCCGACAGTGCGTTGAATCTTCAGCTTGCACAAATAGGTTTGGGAGGGGCAAGCAAAAGCTGCTACACAAACAAAAATTTTGATGCGTTTATAAAGTGTTTTCATAAAGAAATTAAAAACTTAAATAAATAGCCGTATTGATTTTGACTTTTATAAAAATATTTTAGCTTGCAGGAGGAATATATGCGTGAAGTTTTGATTGCCTTTGCGGAGCGGTTGCTGGATTTAATTTATTATAAGGACGTTTTGATGATTGCGGCAGTTTTGGCTGCAGCACTTCCGGCTTATATTATCGTACGCAAAATTCTCTGTTCTGTTGTCCGCCGGATAATCGAACGTTTGACACAGAAAACAAAGACAATGCTCGACAATTATCTGTTTAAGTATGTGCACATTGAGCGGCTTGCGCTTTCAATATTAGTTTTTGCATTCAATTTTTTGAGCGGTGCGCTTCTGCACGGTACTGCTTTTTTTCACAAAGCGGCGGATCTTGTAGTCATTTGGATTGTCATTAAGTTGATTCACGATGTACTTGCAGGACTTGCAGCCTTTACTGAAAGCGATTCACGTTTTATAGGAAAACCGTATCGCAGTTATATACAAGTGTTTATTTTGATTGCCTACATTGCGGCTGCAATTATCGCCGCAGGAACAATCAGCGGAAAATCACCGTGGACGCTTTTAAGCGGCATAGGAGCAATGACCGCCGTTTTACTGCTGGTTTTCCGAGAGACCATTTTGTCTTTTGTCGCAAGTTTGCAAATCGCTTCTTATGATTTGGTTCGCAAAGGCGACTGGATTTCGGTTCCAAAATACGATGCGGACGGAGACGTAACTGAAGTCGCCCTGCACACAATCAAGATTCAAAACTGGGACAAAACCATTTCTGTTGTGCCGACGCATGATCTTATGCAAAGCGGATTCAAAAATTGGCGCGGCATGAAAGAAACCGGCGGACGACGCATTAAACGCTCTATTTATATCGATTTGTCGTCAGTACGTTTTATGGATAAGGAATTGCGTGAACGTACCGGCAAAATCAAATTGCTTAAGCCTTATTTTGAAGAAATAGAGCAGGCTTTACATGCAACATATTCACCTGCCGTCGAACATCCTCTTAATGACAACAGGCTGACCAATCTTGGAACATTTCGCATATATATTACAAAATATCTTCAAAGCCTTGAAACAATCCGAAAAGACCTTACTTTTTTGGTGCGTCAGCTTGAACCCGGAGCAACCGGTATCCCGCTTGAGATTTACGTTTTTACCGCAACCACAGTCTGGAGCGAATACGAATCCATTCAAGCCGATATTTTTGACCATCTGCTTGCCGCAGCAGGTGAATTTGAATTGCGCGTTTTTCAATACCCGATATCTGTTTTTACACCGAAATAGGGCAGGGCGGGCAGCAGGTTGACTGAAATCTGCAAGATTGCATTTCTACTGCCCGCCATGCTCGCAAATCCATTTAAAATGCGCTACACTTTCTGCCTATGACACAGACGGAACAGAAAAAACGCGCCAAGCAGTTTGCCGCTCGCTGGCAGGGGCGCGGGTATGAAAAGGGAGAGACGCAAAAGTTTTGGATTGATTTATTGACAAGCGTTTTGGGCGTTGAAAACTGCACGGATTTCATCTTTTTTGAAGAGCAGGTCAAAGAAAAGATTGAAAATAAGACGATTACGAACTTCATCGACGCGTACATTCCTTCGACGCGCGTAATGATCGAACAAAAAAGTTCGCACAAAGATTTACGCGAGCCGATTAAGCAGTCGGACGGCGTCTCACTCACGCCCTTTCAGCAGGCAAAAAAATATGTCGCGGAACTCCCCTTGAGTCAGCATCCTAAGTGGATTGTAACCTGCAATTTTTCCGAATTCCTTGTGTACGACATGGAAAATCCCAACGGCGAGCCGGAGCGCATTCTTCTTGCCGACTTGGAAAAGGATTTTTACCGGCTTGAGTTCCTCGTAAACCGCAAAAGCGAAAACATCCGGCGCGAGGAGCAGGTTTCGCTCGACGCGGGAAAACTTGTCGGCAAACTCTATGACGCGCTTTTCAAAGAGTACATTGCGCCCGACGCAAACAGCCTCCGCAGCCTCAACATTCTCTGCGTCCGCATTGTTTTTTGTCTGTATGCCGAAGACGCGGGGCTTTTCGCGTCGAAAACTGCATTTGAGGACTACATACAGTCCTTCCGTCCGGAAAATCTCCGCAAGGCGCTCATCGATTTGTTCAAGGGACTGGACACGAAACTCGACGCGCGCGACAAATACGACACCGCGCTTGCGCCCTTCCCCTATGTAAACGGCGGACTTTTTGCCGCGGAGGACATCGAGATTCCCAATTTTACGCCGGAAATTGTTGCCGTTATCGTGGAGCATTGCGCGCCGTTCAACTGGAGCGAAATCAGTCCCACGATTTTCGGCGCGGTGTTTGAAAGCACGCTCAATCCAGAAACGCGGCGCACGGGAGGTATGCACTACACAAGCATCGAAAATATCCATAAAGTCATCGATCCGCTTTTTATGGACAGACTTACTGCCGAATTCGAAGAGATTATGCACATCGCGCAGGCAAAAACGCGGGAGCAAAAACTTTTAGACTTTCAAAAGAAGCTCGGCGCTCTGCAATTCCTTGACCCCGCCTGCGGAAGCGGCAATTTTTTGACGGAAACGTATTTGAGCCTCCGCCGCCTTGAAAATCGGTGCATTGCCGCGCGCTTTAGCGGTCAGGTGCTTATGGGCGACTTTGAAAATCCCATCTGCGTCAAAATCGACAATTTTTACGGCATCGAAATAAACGACTTTGCCGTTACCGTCGCAAAAACCGCGCTCTGGATTGCCGAAAGCCAGATGATTGCGGAAACCGAACGCCTCATCAGTCAAACTATCGACTTTTTGCCGCTCAAAACGAGCGCGAACATCGTTGAAGGCAACGCGCTCCGCATGAACTGGGCAACGCTTACCGCCCAAACCGGCGCCGACTACGCCCTGCCCGAAACGCTCTTTTTCGGAGAAATCGACCGCACCGGCGAGCGCCGCTACGACTTCATCATGGGGAACCCGCCGTTTGTGGGCTATTCGTACCAGTCGAAGGCGCAAAAGGACGACTTGCGCTCAATTTCCGCCGACATTGCGAACAATATTGACTACGTTGCAGGCTGGTATTTTAAAGCGGCGGCGATGATGAAGGGCACGGACATAAAAGCCGCATTCGTTTCCACAAACTCCATTACGCAGGGCGAGCAGGTTGCCGCTTTGTGGAAGCCGCTGTTTGCACAGTACGAAATCCGCATTGATTTTGCGTGGCGTACCTTCCGTTGGAATTCCGAATCGACTGAAAAAGCGCACGTTCATTGCGTGATTGTCGGTTTTAGTCAGTCAAATTCGGAGAAGATTGAAAAAATACTGTTCGACGAAAGCGGAATCAAAGCGATTGTGAAAAATATAAACGGCTATTTAGTAGACGCACCGAACATTTTTGTAAAAAGCCGCACAAAACCTCTGTGTGATGTTCCTGAAGTCAGTATGGGTAGCCAGCCGATTGATGACGGAAATCTGCTTATGACGATTGAAGAAAAGTTGGAATACGTCAAAAAGGAGCCGCAGGGAGAAAAGTTTTTGCGTCCCTTTATGATGGGAAAAGACTTTATCGACCGGAAACCGCGCTGGTGCTTTTGGCTTGTTGACGCCAGTCCCGCTAACTTAAAAGCGTGTCCTCGTTTGATGAAGCGGATGGCAAATATTCGGGATTTTAGACTGAAAAGTACGAAACATGCGACGCAACAACTTGCAGACAGCCCGACGCTATTCGGAGAAATTCGACCGTGTACTTCCAAATACATTGCAATTCCGATAGTTTCATCGGAAAGGCGGTGGTACATTCCAATTGACTATCTTACGCCTGATATAATTGCCGGCAATAAACTTTTCCAAATGCCCAACGCTTCGCTCTACCACTTCGGCGTGTTGACCAGCAATGTCCACATGGCATGGATGCGCGCCGTCTGCGGCAGGCTGAAAAGCGATTATAGCTACAGCAACACAATCGTGTACAACAATTTTCCGTGGTGCACGCCCACGGACGCGCAAGAAGCGGCAATAGAACAAACTGCGCAAGGCATTTTAGACGCGCGTTCCCGGTTCCCCGACTCAAGCCTCGCCGACCTCTACGACGAAGCCGCCATGCCGCCCGCGCTCCGCAAAGCCCACCGCGCCAACGACAAAGCCGTCCTCGCCGCCTACAACCTCCCCGCCGACATCACCGAAAGCGCGTGCGTCGCAGAGTTGTTTGAGAGGTATAGGGCGATGGTGGCGGGGGAAGGAGAATGAGCGGCGGACCGATACGCGCATAGCAGTTTTGCTGACAGCAAAATTGCTGCGGGCGGGGGACAGAATTAAATCTGCAAGACTATGTTTTTACTGCCCGCCGGCTGCTAAGAGTTTTGCATTTGCAAAAATCGACGGAATGTATTATGAAGAGACACATTAATGCGCTAAAGAGATTTTTTAAGGAGAATATATGCCTAAAGTATTTATGTCATACTCTTATGATAATCAAGAACATGAAAAGTGGGTTTTTAATTTAGCTTTCAGATTAAGGACTAATGGAGTAGATATCGTTTTTGATAAATTTGAAACAAGTATTGGATCAGATTTACCTCTTTTTATGGAACAAGGTTTAAATGAATCAACTCGCGTCATCTGTATTTGTTCTGAACAGTATAATTTGAAAGCAAATTCTGGAAAATCCGGCGTTGGGTATGAAAAAAGAATTATCTGTCAGGATTTAATGAAAAACTCATCCTTAAACTACGTAATTCCGTTGATTAGAAACAATCCTTCACCTGAGAAACTTCCTAAATTTTTAAGTTCACTGAAGTATATTTCATTTGAGGATGATAATAAATATGAAGCTAATTATTATGAATTACTCCGCGACTTGCATGGGAGAAGTAATTTACCCCCGCTTGGAAAAAATCCTTTTGCTCACAATGAAGATGTAATTGGAAAGATAGATGAGATAATTTCTGTTAAAAGGACATTTGCAGTTTCACCAAATATGAAAGGGCGTATTCGATTCAACTTTTTAAGTAATTCAGGAATACACATTTTTGGAATCGATACGTATGAGTTTCAAACTGAATGGTCAGATTGCGCAATTGATTCAATATATGCTTATTCGGATAGGCTTAAAGCCATAGCATGGGCATCGGGTGATATTGATAATCTAAATCTTGAGGACTATGATTTTAGTTCCAGATCTAGATGTGTAAGCCTAAATGAAAATATCATTTGGATAAATCGACACGGAAAGATACTTATTACTAAAATTATATCTATTGAATGGGAAAATGCCCAAAATCATTGGCTTACGGTTGACTACAAAATACTTGAAAACCTAGATGCATAATACCAGGTTCAACATATCAATATCCATTTTGAAACGAGTATTAAGTTTTATTTTTTAATAACTAAAAATACCCCTTCCCTCTGTCAAACGCAGGATGCCGCATGTCTTTTTCCGAAAGCAGCGGGGGAGGTGCGTCGGGAGGCAGTTTCCAGTCGATATTTATTTCTGCGTCGTTCCACATAAGTCCGCCTTCATCTTCGGGGTGGTAAAAATCCGTGCACTTGTACGTGAAGACCGCTGTGCCGCTTAAAACGTAAAAGCCGTGCGCAAATCCTTCCGGGATATAGAATTGGTTTTGTTTTTCAGCGTCGAGCACGGTGCCGTAGTACATTCCGAACGACGGCGACGAGTTGCGTAAATCGACTGCAACGTCGTAGACGCGCCCGCTGATTGCACGAACGAGTTTTCCCTGCGGGCGCTGCTTTTGGAAATGCAGACCGCGTAGAACGCCTTTTGACGACATCGACTGATTGTCCTGCACGAATTTCATAGTCAGTCCCGCCTCAAAAAAGTCGCGCTCGCTGTAACACTCAAAAAAGTAGCCGCGCGCATCCCCAAACACTTTCGGCTGGATTTCGTACAATCCCGGAATCTCGACGCCCGACGAAGAAACGCATTTTGTAAACGTAAACGGCATTTTAACGCTCCAAAACCTGTTTTAAGTATGCGCCGTACTCGGTTTTGTACGACGCGGCAATGGCGGCAAGCGACTCGCGCGTAATCCAGCCGTTTGTAAACGCAATTTCTTCGATACAGGAAACGTAAAGTCCCTGCCGTTTTTGTATCGTCGCAATAAAGTTTGACGCTTCAAGCAAACCGTCGTAACTTCCCGTGTCGAGCCACGCCATTCCGCGCCCTAACAGTTCGACTGAAAGCGAGCCGTCGGCAAGATATGCGTTGTTCACCGACGTAATTTCAATTTCGCCGCGCACACTCGGTTTTACGTCCGCCGCAATATTGACGACGCGGTTATCGTAAAAATACAGTCCCGTAACCGCATAATTCGACTTCGGCACACGAGGCTTTTCTTCAATACCGAGGACTTTGCCGTCTTTGCCGAATTCCACAACGCCGTATGCGGAAGGCTCTTTGACGTAATACCCGAAAACCGCCGCACCTCCGTCTGTTGTAACTTTGTCGCCCGCCCGTTTTAGAATCGCCGTAAAGCCTTGACCGTAAAAAATATTGTCGCCGAGCACGAGCGCAACACTGTCCGAGCCGATAAATTTTTTCCCGACGATAAACGCGTCTGCAAGTCCGCGCGGAGAATCCTGTACGGCGTAATCGAACTTCATTCCCAGCTTTTCACCGCTTCCGAAAAGCTCCTTAAAAAAAACAATATCGCGCGGCGTAGAAATAATAAGCACTTCGCGGATTCCGCTGAGCATCAGCACGGAAAGCGGATAATAAATCATCGGCTTGTCGTACAGCGGCAAAATCTGCTTTGACACCGCAAGCGTAATCGGATAAAGCCGCGTCCCGGCTCCGCCTGCAAGAATAATTCCTTTCATTCTGACCTCTAAAATATTTTAAAATACGGTTATAATTCGAGTTTCGAAAAAAACTCCAATTTTTTCAACGGTTAAGCGGACGGGACATCACCGAAAGCACTATTCACCGTTTACAGGCTTATTCGAAAAGTCATAACCGATAGTATAAATTCTGCGCCCTTTAAAGAAATCATCGGTAAGTTTTACAACAAGTCCTGAAAGAATCAAAAGTGAAATAATATTCGGAATCGCCATAAGTCCGTTTACAATATCCGCGATTGTCCATACTGCAGAAATTGTCATATAAGGACCTGCAAAAACCGCTGCGATATAAAGCCAGCGGTAAACTTTTACCGGAACCATATTGCCGTTTGATAAATATTCTATGCAGCGTTCGGAATAATAGTCCCATCCCAATATTGTTGTAAATGCAAACAGGACAAGGCAAAGCATAAGCATAAACGAAATAAAATAAGGCGGTAAACGCGGAAGAAGCATTTGAAACGCCGCATTTGTTATTCCGAATCCCGCATAACCGAATTCCGGTTTCCATGTTCCTGCAATTACAATTACAAGCCCGGTAATCGAACATATTACTATCGTATCGAAGAATGTTCCTGTCATGGAAATTATGCCCTGCTGAACTGCATGATCCACTTTTGCAGCGGATGCGGCAATCGGAGCGGAACCTAAACCCGCTTCATTCGAGAATATACCTCTGGCGATTCCTTTTTGCATCGCTACAATCATTGCACCTACGGCACCGCCTGCAGCGGCTCTAAAACCGAATGCGCCTTGAAAAATCTGCTCGAACGCTTCAGTTACTTTTGAAAGATTACAGAAAATTGCAAGTAAACCTAAAGCTACGTACACAACAGCCATAAAAGGCACAATAACACTTGCTACGGTGGAAATACGTTTAAGTCCGCCGATTATAACAAGCGCAACTAAAATCGCAAGAATAAACGATGCTATAACAACCACAAGCGAATAAGAACCGATACCGGGCACTGCGACGGTTTTCAATCCTGCTACTGCGACGGTTTTTGAAAACGTTTCTATTGCCGATGAGATTGAATTGACTTGTGAGAATGTTCCGATTCCAAAAAGTCCTACCATAGTTCCAAAAATAGCGAATAATACGGCAAGTATTTTTCCGAGAATCGGGAATTTTGTGCCTACGCCCTTTTCGCAGGTATAAAACGGTCCGCCTAAAATATGTCCGTCAGATTTTTCTTCCCTAAAATGAACGGCGAGCATGGATTCCGCATATTTTGTTGCCATGCCGAACAATGCGGCAAGCCACATCCAAAAAAGTGCGCCGGGACCTCCCAACGCGATTGCAGTTGCAACTCCTACAATATTACCGGTTCCGATTGTCGCCGATAAAGCCGTACACAATGCTTTAAAACTTGAAAGTTCTCCGCCGTCGTCGTTTTCCGATTTTCGAAAAATCGATTTGAGTGCAAACTTCAGCTGTGAAAATTGCACACCGCGCAAAATAATCGTAAGAAAAATCCCTGTTACAAGAATAAGGACGATGAGCGGAACGCCCCATACGAATCCGTCAATGGATTCCAGAATGGAATTGATTTTTGAAAACATTTTAATTTCCCGTATAAATTATTTATCAGCCCTGTTATGAAATTTCAGTTTCAGAGCCGGGCTGTTTCGGCTTAAAAGCCGAATGCAAAACGTTATCACATACAATAAGTTTATTCAAGAAACCTCATTTGGCAACTATCGACAGTAAAACTGTCAATAAATCTACCTAATAGGTCGAATTTCGAGTTTTTTCAAAACTCGAAATTTAGCCTAATATAGTCCGTGCAGAAAGCGGTAGATTTTATTCAATCTTTCGCGGTCTTCGTTAGTGAACGGCAAATCTTTTTCGTCGGCAAGGGTTTCAAGCGAGGAAAGACTTTCGTTCAGCGCAGTGGAAAAACCTCTGCTTACCTTAAAATAGTAAGTGCCGCTGCCGTCTGTAAAGAGGCAGATAAATCCGTATTCTTTGCTTTTAGCTTTTGCAACAGCTATGCGCATAATATTCGGAATCAGCTTCAGCAGATTTTCTGCGCCGCCTTTTTGTGCAATGTTGATGTTTTCTTTTCTGCCCCAAGCTTCGTTTGCAAGAGGAGAAAGATCAAGCGCACGTACAAGGCGCAGAATCAAACTGAGTTTTTCTCCTTCAAGCAGCGTAAATCCGTTGGAATACACTATTTTTCCTTTTACGTTCGGCAGCTCATTGATATTTTTTTCCGAGCGGGCAGCGCGTATAAAACTTTCATACGGCAAAAACGCCTGCCGTTTGCCTTTTACTTTTTTTACGGCAAATATTTCTCCGCCGAAAGAAATAATATCTTCATCTTTTTTGAGTTTGCCGATTTCCTTTTCAAATTTGCCTTTCTTTTTGCCGGCAAGCTCTTCATAATCTTTGGAAAGTTTTTCAAGCCGTCCTTTAGAGCCTTTTCCGTTTTCAAGCTGTTCCGGTAAGGACGGCGAAATCTGTTCAAGGACGTTTTTTGTAAGCGGAGAAACGCTCATCGCAAACATACGCGATGTACGCACAATTTCACCTGCGACGATATAAAGCGGATCTTGTCTGAACATAACCGAGCCGGGATGGATGCAGATATGATCGGCAGTTACGCTCCTGTAATTATCCCGTCCCGCCCTTACACACACGAATTGAATCATTCCCGCGCCTATGCAGCATAAATAGTCCGTGCGGCTGCCTCCGCCCGTCAGCGGAATTTTCATAGCAGAAACAATTTCTTGCAGCTGTAAATTGATATTTTCGATTTCAAGCATGATTCGTTCGTCAAGATAATTGCGCTCGCAGAATTTCGTCTTGTTTTTTGCGCTTTTAAATGCTTCAAAAATATTCAAATAAGATACAAAATCACCGTGCATATCGCGGAAAGCGTGATGAGCTTTGCGTGCGTCCATTTCTTCTCCGGGAGGAAGCACAAAAGGCGAATTGGCAGATAAAAACGATGCTGCGATAAGAGCTTCTTCAAGCACGCCGGGAAAACGCATTACAGCTTCGACGATGATTCTGCTTATTCTGGGTTCAAGCGGAAATGCCGCCATAAGTTTTCCGATAGAAGAAAGTGTGTTGTCAGGAGAAAGCGCACCCAGCATATTAAGCGTGTCTACCGCGCCGATAATTCCTTCACGTCCCGGCGGAGAAATAAAATCGAAGCCGTAAAAATCTTTTATGCCCAGATCCGCCATCTGCAAGACAACTTCGCTCAAATCGGTACGGTAAATTTCTTCCGTAGTGTACATCTGCCTTGTGTCAAAATCTTTTCGCGTGTAGAGGCGGTAACAGGTTCCTTCACAGGTACGTCCCGCTCGTCCCCGCCGCTGATTACAGCTCGCTTTACTTACGGTTGTTTCCGTAAGACTTGATGTAAACGTTCTCGGATTGTAAAAATTCATCTTTGCAAGTCCGGAATCTATTACGGTGGTTATGTCTGCAATCGTTACGGATGTTTCCGCAATATTTGTAGATAAGATGATTTTTTTGCGTCCTGCAGGCGGTTTTTTAAATACGTTTTCCTGTTCATCTTTAGGAAGCCTTCCGTAAAGCGGCAGTGTAAATATTTTTTTTGCAAACGAAGAATGATTCAGTGCAATCATACAGTCTTTTATGATTTTTTCGCCGGGTAAAAAGATAAGAATGCCGCCTTTTTCTTTATTATCCAAAATCCGTTCGACGGTATTGCATATTTTTTCGATAAGAGCCGTGCTTGCCGCGTCTGTAGAAGTTCCTGCAGAGATTACCGGCGGATCGTAAATCATTGCGACGGGGTAGGTGATTGTGTCGATTGTTACAATCGGACAGCCGTCAAAATATTCGCTGAAAGCCTCCGCGTTCATCGTTGCGGAAGAAACAATCACTTTGAATTCTTTGCGTTCTGCCAGAATTCTTTTGAGCAGGCCCAAAACAAAGTCGATGTTAAGGCTGCGTTCATGCGCTTCATCAACCATTATCACTGAATATTTTGAAAGCCACGGATCAAGTTTTAATTCCTGCAGCAAGATTCCGTCAGTCATTATTTTTATTTTTGTCGATTGATCGGTTTTGTCTTCAAAACGCATTTTATAGCCGACAAGTCCCGGATAAGTTGTGTGCAGCTGTTTTGCAATAAATTCGCTTACGGAAAGTGCTGCAATTCTTCGCGGCTGTGTTACTGCAATCATTCCGCCTTGAGAATATCCGGCTTCATATAAAATGACCGGCAGCTGCGTTGTTTTTCCGCTTCCCGTCGGACTTTGCACGACAATCACTTGATTCGATTTTAATGTTTCCAAAATCCGCTCTTTCTGCTCGTAAACGGGAAGTTTTTTGTAATCTATTGCCATATCGGATTATCCTTGTGCCGCTCCGTTATTATTTTGCGTTCTTTTAAGTATGAAGCCCACTTTGTATTTTCGTTTTCGGTCAGTTCCGAAATAAATTCGCTGTCTAAGTATTTGATTATGAATTCACGGTTTTCGTTTATGTAAGTTGTTATAAAGTACGGTTCACTTTTTTTGATAAACGGCGGAATCTCTCCGTTTTCGCCGCGCTTGGAAAACGTAACTTTAAGTAAAAGACCGTCTCCGGTATCGTCACGCGGTGTTGAAGGCTTTAGAAACTGCGGTTTCGTCCTCTGTGCGCTTATCGTGTTTCCGTTGCCGTACATGATGAGCTTTACGGGAATCATATCCGTCTCGCTTCCGACTGTCTGCCAATCGCGCACAACATGAGGATGATTCGCCCATACAATATCGATTCCGCATTCAAGGAGGGAAAGATAATATTTTTTTCGCGCGTCGTTTACGTCGGCAATGTATTCGGCTTCGTCGGAATGTACGGAAAGAATGAATAAATCGCAGTTGTTTTCCTCTCTGAGTTTTTTTAAGAATTCTTTAAATGTTGTCCGTGATTTTTCGGTTGACGGAACATAGTTTAAGTATTCCGTATAGGTATTTCTGTTTAAAAGCTCCGTAACGGCACAAAAGAGGACTGTCCAACCGTTTATGTCAATCTTTTGATATGTAAACTCTCCGTTTTTATAATCTCGTATACCGCTGAAAAAAAGCGGACGCGGAGAAGTTTTATATTGTGTCTGAATATTTTTTGACCATTCCCGCGTTGCTTCAATTCCTTCAAGTCCCTGATCGTTTGAATGATTATTTACGATGGAAAATACATTGAATCCGGCATTTATTGCCGCTTGGGGATATTGAGCTTGCATATTAAAGTCTGGATAAGAAGAAAATGCTTTTGAATCCATTACAGGAGATTCAATATTTGCAAAGGATAAATCACAGGAAGATACGAGAGAGCTTATAGCTTCCCAAATTTTATCGTAATCTTTCATGTTGAAATTCGGCGTATGTGCCATTATGTCCCCTGCAAAAAGCAGTGTAAGGTCTTGCGGTATGTCAGGTTCGTGCGGAGACGGAAGATTTTTTCCTGTGGCGCAGGATACTGTAATAAAAAGAATTGTTGATGTTATAAGGGATATAATTCGTATTTTTTTCATATTATGGTGGATAGTTGCAAACAAAATCGCCTGAAAAATCGAATTTTTTGCGGCAGCTTCTTTAATAAATATTTATAAGGCTGCCTCAAAAAAGACTTTTAGAAAGGCTGAAAATATGCGCCGGTAAAAGCGCATATTTTAATTTATCCGTTTTCTCCTGCTTGAACTAAAGTTATTGCACAAGTTGTTACAATGTCGTCAACCGAGCAGCCGCGGCTTAAATCGCTTATAGGCTTTGCAAAACCCTGTAAAATCGGTCCGTATGCGTCCGCACCTGCAAGTCTCTGCACAAGTTTGTATCCGATATTGCCTGCGCTCAAGTTCGGGAATATAAGCGTGTTCACTTTGCCTGTTACGGGACTTCCCGGTGCTTTTATTGCAGTTACTGCCGGAACAAGCGACGCGTCTGCCTGCAGTTCTCCGTCAAGGAGAAGTTTCGGAGCCTTTTTATGCGCTTTTTCTACGGCTTCTTGAACGATTTTTACCGACGGTAAATTTCCGCCCGAGCCTTTTGTTGAAAACGACATCATGGAAACTACAGGCTCGCAGCCTAAAAGCGCACGGCATGATTCCGCCGCTGCAACTGCTATATCGGAAAGTTGATCGCTGTCCGGCTCCGGCACTACAGCGCAGTCGGAAAAAATAAGCATTCCTTCGTGTCCCCAGCTTTTATTATGTGTGTCGATTACAAAGCATGACGATGCGGTGGATGAGCCGGGTGCAGTTTTAATGATTTTAAGACCTGCGCGCAGCAACGACGCTGTAGAAGAAATCGCGCCGCTTACCATTGCGTCCGCTTTTCCCAGTCGCACCATCATTGCTCCGAAACTCAGCGGATCTTTAAGTATGTACTCGCGCGCAGTTTCTTCCGTAACTTCCGGCTGCCCCGTTTTTTTGTCGATTTTTCCTTTTCTAAGTTCAAAATATTCTTTTCCGAATTCATCAAGCCATTCGGATTCAGCGGGATCTATAATATTGATTCCCGTAAGATTTACACCTTTTTGTGCAGCCGTTTTCTCAATATCGCTCTTTTTGCCGAGCAGCGTAAGACTTGAAACCAGTCCTTCCGCCACAATTTTTGCCGCTGCCTGAACCGTACGCTCCTCTGAGCCCTCCGGCAGCACTAAACTCTTCTTAAATGTTTTAGCCTTTCTCTTCATTTCCGCTACAAAATCCATAATATTTCCTCAAAAAAGTTAATTTTCAAAATTATAACATATCGAACCGGATTCTTCCATGATTATTGTTTTGCGGCACGGAAATCAATTTTCAAAGCATTGACTTCCGTGCTATCATAAATCCTAATTACTTAGTATCCTTAATTTCGAGTTTTATAAACTCAAAGCTTATATTTTTCTAAGGCAAGCCTTAAACCCGTTATTTCAAGGGAGGAAACCAGCTCGGAGTTCGAAGCCCGCAGTTTTCCTCCCTTGACCCACCTTCCTTGGGCACGACCAAAGGACTGCCGCCCTTTGGAATCCCAATTCATTCATTTTAATTTTTTAGGTACCCATATACGATATTTATAAAAATAGAGAAACTCGGCATTCGGGATATCTGCTCTTTAGGATAAAACTTGATTTCCATGGTTTTGCGGAACATTGATAACGGTTCACATCCCAAACAGATTCGATTCGGAAAAAAGTACACAAGGTGTAAAAGAGGGACAGTAAGTCTCTATCCGGACAACATTCGTTTATATCTTAAAACAACATTCCATACGCCGGATGCTCGCCCTTGAAATATTCAACTTTTCAGCAATATTTTTCCATTGCCTTATTTCATTTTGAATGTTTGCAGCGATTTTTGCAGCGTCGTCTTTTTTTATGCCAAAATATTTTGACGCTTCAATCGCAAGTTCGAAATCCGGAGAATTATTCATTTCATCAATATTTAAAGAAAGTCCAACGCCGTCAGGGTTCGGATTAACATCGTACATCGGCGACAACCGCAATCCTTTTCCGTCAAATAAAAAACCGTGATTCCTTAAATGATCATCAGTATTTGTTACGGCAATGCTGAAGACAATCCTCTTCCACAGTTCCGTCAAATCTTCTTTAGGCTTGGAGCCCTGCTGCTGTA
This sequence comes from uncultured Treponema sp., assembly GCA_963544675.1. Lineage (GTDB taxonomy): Bacteria > Spirochaetota > Spirochaetia > Treponematales > Treponemataceae > Treponema_D. The sequence goes on along the minus strand of CAUUGI010000006.1, from coordinate 12,766 downwards.
TGCACTGCGCAATATCAAGATAACTTGTTCCGTCGTGAGCATCGTTTCCGTCAGTTTTTCCAAGAACAGTCATCGCCGAGACAAAATGGATGCGTTTTTTTTCAGCAGTGCGATCAAAACGCTTAACAAGAAATGTACTGCCGTTTTTTGAAAAACTTTCGCACTTTGCTTCAGGGACATTTAATCCACAAATAAGTGCAAGCTCATGGGTAACCATTTCCCACGCACCCATATCATATTCATCATGCCTTGAGGGAAACTTTGCTATCCATAAATTGCCATCCAAATCTTGAACAGTTGCCTTCGGACGCGCCCCGCCCAAAGAAGAACCCGGCTGAAACAATATTTTAAGCCATTTTTTTTCATCTTCTAATGATGAATCTTCTTTTTCAAAAATATAAGCCGCCTGCTCAAGTTCTCTCATAGAAGTCCAGACAGGAATCGAATCTTTTGAATCTTCCGTTAAAAAAGCAGCATCCAAATCAGTTTTGAATCTCAACGCGCCCATTCTGGCTGAATCTTGAATTCCAAGTAAAAAATCGCTTTCAACCAATTTTTTGGGAGTACGATTTTCTTCCCTTGCAAAAATCGCTTCACGGCGAGTCATTAAAAGTCGTCCCCATCTGTCCGGACAGGAGTCGGTAAAGATTCCGAACAAAGTTTTATCGTGTTGAGTGCATTGCCGCCCTTTATAAAGCATTAAATCCGGATCAAGAAAAAATTGTTGAGTTTTAAGCCACTGAGAGTCATATTCAAAAGAAAATATTTCCTTTCCCCTAAGTAAATCGGCATTAAGAATTCCAATAAGCGTTGGCTTGGAAATAGATTCCCAATCAGCATAAACGAAAATATTTTTACTCATTTATTTTCCCCATAAAAATCAACAATAATTGCAGCATTGGATTTCAATTTCCCTTAGGTGCCCTTTTTCTTGTTACAAGCTGCAAGTCCTGAAGCTTTCGTCCCAATTCGTCATCTTTAGCGACTAGAAGAATATCTTTTTCAAGACCAAGAGCATTCAGAACGGATATGTATATCCCCATCGCGACAGACGGAAGACCTTTTTCGACATTTACAAGAGTCGCTCTGCTTATTCCGGCACGTTCCGCGACAAGTTCACAGGATAGCCCGCGCCTTAAACGCGCCAACTTAATATTTTCACCAAGTCCGCTCAACACATTTTGAACCGCCGGCAACAAAACAACTGAATTTCTTCCCATAACATAAATAATTATATACATTATCACGCATTTTGTACATATTTATAGATATTATAAATTTCGAATCAAAATAAAAAAGTATTATTTTGAACTTGCATATTTATCACGGGCGTACCCCTTTGCACAGGGCAAAGGGTCGGGCTTTACGGGGTTCCGCTGTCGCTGCATCGTGTAATTTGCTGTAATTTTTTTACGGATATTTGCCGATACTAACGACATAGTATATAAATTTTATATACAAGGATGAGGTATATGTTAATACAATTTCGGGTAAAAAACTTTAAAAATTTTAAGAATCAACTCAGCTTTGATTTTAATAACATCAATCATTACGAATTTTCCGAAGATTGTATTAAAAACGGCATCATAAAAAATGCGCTTATCTATGGCATAAACGGTTGCGGTAAATCGAACCTTGCATTTGCAATTTTTGATATTGTTGCACATCTTACAGACCTTGAAGTAAATGCTAATGGATATAGAGAGTACACCAATACGGATTTTCATGAAGATATAGCTGAATTCGGCTATGTTTTTAAATTTAGCGATTCAATACTTGAATATTCATACGGCAAAACAAACTTGCGAACATTGATTTTTGAAGAGCTTAAAATAAATAATAAAGTTCTTGTAAAATATGATAAAAGAGACATAAATGAAAAATACTTTGAAACACATCTTGCCGGCTCTCAAACATTAAATACCGATTTATCACAGCTGAGAATATCGGTTTTAAAATATATTAAAGCAAATACAGTGTTGACGAATAATGGTGAAAACCAAGTCCTTTTTCAGTTTTTTGATTTTATTGACAGTATGCTCCATTTTCGTTCCCTTGACGACAGATTTTATCAAGGCTATGAAACTGGGGTTGTCGAGATAATTGAATATATTGCCAATAAATACACCGATGATTTTAATTCATTTTTGCATAAAGCGGGTCTCAACATAAGCGTAGTTGCACAAGAAATAAATGGGCATAAACGCTTATTTATGCAATTTGATAATGGCAAAATTGAATTTTCCCTAAATGCTTCGACAGGCACAATGACATTAACACTTTTTTATTTTTGGCTTAAACGAATGGAAGAACACAAGCCGTCTTTAGTTTTTATAGATGAATTTGATGCCTTTTATCATCAGGAACTATCAGAATTTATAGTCCGGCAATTAAAAAAACTTGATTGCCAAGTCATTTTAACAACACATAATACACGGCTATTGAACAATGATTTAATGCGTCCTGACTGTTGCTTCATCTTGAAAAATGGACTTTTAGCTCCTCTTTCTTCTCTCACGAATAAAGAATTACGAGAAGCGCATAATATGGAAAAAATGTACAGAGCGAAGGTTTTTGATAAATGAGTGAAAAACTGTTGTTTGTGTTCGAAGGTAAAAAAACCGAACCTAAAATATTTAAAAGTTTACAAAACACATTACTCTCAGGTATTACAGACTTTGAATTGTATGCGTGCTATGGTTCTCACATCTATTCATTATATAAGATTCTTGAAAAAGATGACGATTTAGACATTGTTGAACTGTTACGTGAAAAGAATAAAAAGAATAAACAGAGGCTAAACGGTATCTCTCGAAATGATATTGCCTTAATATATTTATTTTTTGATTATGATCCACAAACGAATCAGGAATGCGATGAAGTTATTCAGCAGATGCTTAAAAAATTTAGTAACGAAACGGAAAACGGTAAACTTTTTATCAGCTATCCTATGGTAGAAGCGGTGAAAGACAGTGCATCAGAAAAATTTTTATGTGATAAACAAAGAACAATCCTCGTGGAAGATTCCAAAAACTATAAAAATACCGTACATACTAAAATAGGGTCGCCATTAAAATATTTTGCAAAATATACAACAACTACTTGGCAAAGAATTATAAAACAAAATTTGCAGCAAGCATCCTGGATATTATACGATAACGATGTGATGCCTGATATCGATACTGCAAAGCAAATGAGCCAATCGGATATTTATCAAGCTGAATATAATAAATATGTTACTAAGCAAAACAGAATAGCAATATTAAGTGCATTTCCTTTTTTTGTTATGGAATATTTTCCAAAAGAATTTATTCAAGACAATATTTTGAATGATTTTGAAGAATAGCGAGTTTTACAAAGTAAAACTCGGAGGCGACACGGAAGCGGTAATACGGTTATGGAGAAATAACTGTGTCGCCCCATACCTTACGCTGCAAGCTCGCAGGCGGACTGCGAGGTTAACAAATATCGCCAGTTTTGCATAAAAAAATTCCCCCATACAAATCTTGCATGGGGGAGAGGATTTACCGATTTATTACCTCAAATGTCGAGTTTTTTCAAAACTCGACATTTTCCAACTCTTTCCTGCACCAATAGAATGTAAAGTTTTGAAATGAACGCCATTTATGCGCAGGCGAGGTTCCGGCTGCGTGCCGTTTCGAGCGAAAAGCTCGACTGCGGCTAAGCGGACGGAACATAGCCGAAAGCACAGCGAAATTTTTCAAAACTCGACATTTGGGCTATTAACTTAATTTTCTCCTACAAAGAATGCTGCACGGTAATCAGAACCAGGACAAAATCCAATTGCTGCCTTATAAACGTTAGCATCAAAAGCTTTTGCGTTTACTTCTATGCAAGAACGTACATTTGTAACCTTTGCATTTAACGGAGCTGTCATTGTTTCCCAACCGCCTTCCGCCGTGCCGTCATTGTTTCCATCATAATTGGAATCAAAGTAGGCAATCTTCATTCCGTCAAAGGAGTTTATCTTTGAAAGATATGAAATATACGGCGTCTGACTGTCTAATGTTATATCAATCCAAGTGCCGGAATCATCAATGGTGACAGATTCACCGAATGTGTATAGTGTCGTTCCGTCTGTAGGGTTATTTTTAGACTTAACGTATACAAGTTCACCCTTTGTATTCTGGAATGCTATGTGCAAATATCCTGATGAATCAATTGCGCACGATAAATAATCGCTTGTTGTTTTGTAATTTTTATCGTTGGAAGCAAGTACGCCCTGAACAATCCAATCATCAACAGTATTTGGCGTTCTGCTTTTTGCGATTGCAAGTCTTAACTTCCCTGAATTGGCATCCATATAAAGAACTACAGGATATCCATTAGAATTTGAAGTAAGAGCAGCACTTTCACCGGTGCCGGTTGTTCTGGTTACCCCGCCGGCAGTATAGCGAGCATCTGTGAGAACTTTAGGAGTCCATCCGCCTGCAAAAGTATATGTTGATGGAAGACTATCCGGAATTTTCCCCTCTTTATCCGTTATATCCGAATCTCCATCAATTACGACCCACGGCAATCCATGCTGGTCAGTATCAGCATTGGGAGCTGAATAAGAATATTTTATTGCGCTTGTAAGTCTGTCATAATAAATAACATTAACATAAGCGGTACTTCCTAAGTAAGTTCTATGAACTCTCATGTTCTTAAACTGATTTAGCTCATTGTCATAAGTGTACAGCTCAAACCTTAAAAGCCTATGTGAATAATAAGAATTAGGATTGTATTGTATGAATATCGCATTCGGATCGTATACGTGCAATCCACCAGCTTGAGAAGGATCGGTACCATTCCAGCTAGAGGAGTTTCCTCCCTGATAATTAGCATTGTAAAGCACATTTACCTTACCGTCAGGTCCTACGGAAATGTCCGTATCTTCTGAAGGGTCATACCCATTGAAAACACAAGTAACATCGTCCTGAGTTCCTGCACTTGTTGATACAGTAACAGGATCGTCGCCCGTAAATTTAGAAGTATAATAACTCTTTGCCTCCCCGTAGTTTGTAAACGAGGCATACAATGTGTTATCCGCTGTATTTTTACTCATTGCAGGGTAATTTGCATTTTTGCTGCCCTTAAACGTATCTTGATTTGATACACGCCATACTTGTACATAACGGTCGTCCGTCAATATATTGTGGTCATAAGCCTTGTCATTTTTTTCCGTGTTGTAGTCGGTATAGCTGTTAATATTATTCAGCGCAGGAACATCATTTATAACAAGGTGTAAGTATCCACTGTATGCAGTATCCGGCAGTTTAAATGTTAAATCATCTCCGCTTTGGGCAAGAGTTGTCATATCGTAACTTGTAGCATCAGAAGCATCCTTTGCTTTGTTTATTTTCAGTGAAGAGTTTGTAAGTGTTTTCAGGTTAAAGCCTGTAATTGTATTGTCAATTTCCCCGCGTAGCAAAGGTATGGCACCGCTTCTCGCTCTGTTTGTGTTATATGTACCGTTGCGGTTTATCCCCGCAATATACGGCACAACGTCAACCTGGTAATAGCCCGTAGTTCCTGCGGGTTTAGGTGATGTGTCGGCGGCTGCGGTCTGCACGGTACCCGGTGTGCTGGAGTTTTGAGTTGTTGCAGCGGCGTGTATTGCCGTAACGGTAATTGCCTTATCAGTGCCGGTTACTCCTGTCAGTTTGGACGTATCTACTGAAAGTTCCCACTCTGCCGTATGTCCGTTCTGCGTGAGACTGTCCGTTTTTACTGTGAATGCGAGTATGCCGCTGTTTGCAGGCGGAGTATATACGCTCCATGCTCCGTTCGAATATGTCGACAAAAGAGTTTCCCCAAATACATCGTCAAACGCCATCTTTATTTCTTTTAAGCGCACGTCATCGGAAACGGTTCCGCGCACAACGATTTTGCCGGAAACTTTCGGGTCTTTGTCGCTTACACCGGAAGTCGCACTTGAATTGTAACCGGATGCAGTTTTCCAGTCTTTTTCAAGCTCGATGTGTCCGTTGTCTTTGCTGTTTTGATAAAGACTGTTATCCGTGCTGTTTACCCAATAGAACGGATTTATAACGGCTGTCGGTGGAACATTATCTTCGATATTTTGATGCAATTTTGCATTCAAAAGCGTCCACTGGCTGCTATCGCCTGCCGTTGTTTCTTCCGTAGAATCCCAGAAGCTGAAGCGGAAATATACGTCATGGTCTTCGCTGTCTACGTCATTGCCTATTTGTGCATTCGAAAGAATGATTTGTTGTTTATTCTGTATTGTTGTAGTCGTTGTTGTCTGTTCCGCCGTTGTAAGTTTTTCCGCCTTTTCAAGATGCGCCGCATTTTTAGAGAACTTATATTTATACGGCGAGGTTCCGCCTACAAATTCCGGCTCTACCTGCAAGCCGTTCTTTACAGTCCATATACTTGAAGAACCGGAATAGGCTGCCGTATCGAGCGTCCACACGTCGCGACCTTTCGAGGTATCGCCTGTTGTTCCGTCCTCTTTAAAGAATGCGTAGAAAGTCTTGCTTTCGTTCGCGTCATAAGAGCCGTTGCCGTTCAAATCCGTGCCCAATTTTACGGCCGTAATGCGAGGCGGATTATTCGTTACTTTTGTGTCGATTTTTGCATGGCGGCTGTTGCCGGCTTTATCGAACACAACAACATGGATTTCGATAGGACCGTCAGGTATATGCGTGGAATTAAATGTCGCGTCCCAAATATAATCGCTTCCGAGTTTTCTGTAAGATTCAAGCATTGCGTCGCCGTCATCGTTCCTGATTGTTGAGCCGTTCAGACTTTCGCCGTTGTTGTCTACGGACATTCCGTAAATAAATTCCGCTTCTTCAAATGTTATTGCGCATTCCGGGGTAATGGAAACAGTGTCGCCTGTAACAGCGTTTATGCGGTGATAGGAACCACCTATTTTTACAAGTCCGCCATTGCGTATATTTTTGTTCGCAGCAAGACCCGTAAAACTTATTTTATATACGTCTGCGCGCGTAACGGAATGTTTATACAAAGCAGGAAGTCCTTCCGCATTTATGTAAACTTTATCCGCCGCTTTTGAGTCTTCGATTTTTGTGCGGTTTGCCGTGCGGTCGGCACCGTATTTTTCCATAACGTTGTAGACACGGTTTTCAGTTGTACCGTTACCGTTGCGCCTTACATAGAAAACCGCTCGTTCAAATCCGCTGCCGGCTTCTCCCGCTTTGGAAGCGATTGTAAACCAGCCGTTACTGTTCCGCACAAAGTTTGTGCTGTTATCAAGTTTGGTTCCGTCCGTACCGTAACCGTCTTTATAAAGAACGAGCGTATTTTCGTTTACTCCGTCTCTGAATTCCGGAGCAGTATTATCAATATTTATCGTATACTTTGCTTTTGAACTCTTAGAATTTTCTCCGTCGTCATCATATACTTCAAGCTCAATCTCCCATTTTCCGTTTGAAGCGTTTATAGGGATTTTGTACGTATATGTCTTTTCGTCGCTATTCTTTTTTGTAAACCAACTTTCCTGTGAGCCTAAGTTCGGTTTTTTATGAGTTCCGCTCTGACTGCCGGTTACATTTATTTCTTTAATATCGTCGGCATCAAAAACTTCTCCTTCAATGCACCAATTGCTGCCGCTTATAAACATATCATTGTCATAAGCGCGCTCTTGAACAATTGTTTCGTATGAAGCTTCTTTATAGCGTACCAATTTGGACGCACTTATTGACGGTACGGAATTGTTGATTGAAATATGAAGAACATCAGACCATGCACCTGCAAGTTGACTTGTTGGATTTGATTTATCGTTATCTACCGCAATTGCGCGCACTCCGAGCGTTTTACCGCCATCATCTGTATAGGAAAGACCTGTAAGCCCTTCGACGGTAAGTTCATAAGACCAGCTTACCGTTCCTGTCGCTTTTACGCCTTGCTGTGCAGGACTTGTACACGGTATTGTTTCTGCTGTAACACTGATAGAGGACAATGCCGTAATATCGGCATTGTCAAAATTTCCGTCGCCGTTCATGTCGAACTGCAGATATACGGAATCAATTCCTTCGTTATCGGAAGCACTTCCCGTAAAGCGCACTTTCTTTCCCAATACTACATAATCGTATATATGACCTGCTGTTGTGCCATGCTGTGTTGCGACAGGGTAGGTTATAACTGCGCGCGGCTTATCTGCATCAGGATTATATTTAATAGAATTTTCTTTTATATAGCCGACGTTGCCCACATTGTCGATTACTCTAAACCATACGGGCAGTTGATATAGTCCGCTTCCTGAAGATGTCTCATATCCGGCATAATCCGGTTTATCGGTGTATTCTGTTTTAAGATCATTAAGCGTGAGCTTCCATGAGATTGAGTTTTGCGAAAGTCCGGCTGTTTTCCATGATGAGATAGTGTTTGCCGCCGCATCTTTTTCGCTGCACTTCGGAATATAGTATTTCATTGCGTTTTCAGCCGGTATTCCTGAGTTTGCGTCGTTATCGTCCTGAACCAGTCCGCCCATAATTACTTCGCCTGTAACTTCATCGGTAGGTCTTGGAGTAACGTTTTTGATTGAATCAGGTGCAGCATTGTCTACGATGATGGAACGGCGGAATGAAGTTTCAAGACCTGCATTATCTTTAACGGTAACAATGAGCTGTTTCATTCCGCTTACAGGAACTGCGCTGAAATCTATAATGTCCATTGTCTCGTAACCGTCGGTCTGCTTGCGGATTCTTTTGCTGTCGGTATCACCTAATGTTGTAGAGCATTCCAAATCACCGGAACTATGAAAGCCTTCGATTTTAAGGTGTACTTCAAGGTGGGAGGTAACCGTATCGGATGCTTTGACTCTGAAACGCGCTTTTTTAAATGTCGTACCGCCGTATTTTTGGCTGTTTGCAACAGGTTCATAATCGGGTTTTGATTCAAACTGCACTTCAACGATGTCGATTGCAGGCGGTTCCGTATCTACGCTGAATTTTACAAAACCGAAAACAACTGAAGCTGACATCTTGTCTTTGATATAAGGGACGTCTAAGCCGTCGGTACCGTCTGACTTTGTTGTAAAGGTTGCGCCTTTGGCATCCGTTATTTGGAAATAGATTTTGTAGTTTCCGTCCGCTTTTGTTGCAGGTGAAACTACCGGAATTTCATAAGTCCATTTATCGGCATTTAATACGGCAGACTTCCATTTTGTGGCATCGCTCGGAGTAAATGTTTCTCCGTCTTTTAGAACCTGCACTTTAACGGAATTTACTGCGCCGTCATCGTCTTCTATTGAGAAGTTTATCCTAGAACCGCCGAGCGTACTTGTTCCGTCCGTTTTTATTGCATCAAGCGTTACAATCGGGCGGTCGCCGTTTTGTTTAATCTCTAATGTTCTGACATCTCCCGTATCGGGTGTAGTGTTTCCAGCTTTATCGGTTATGCGCACTTGGAAATCGTATTTCGTGTTGTCAGTTAATGAAGTTGTGTTAATGCCGGTGATTTTCCATGTAACAGGCGTTGTTGAAGTCGTTACGGTAGATGTAACTCCGGTAATTTCTACCCACGTACCGGCAGGGTGTATACGTTGATATAGCTTTACCGCAGATGATGCGTCAATATTTGCGTCGGTTACGGTTCCGCTCAAATCTATCGTCTTGTTTACGAAGGCATTGGCTGCAGGATATGTGTATGCAATAACCGGAGCGGTTCTGTCTACAATAAGATTCGGAATTGCAGCTTCTTGAGAAACAAGACCCGCTTTGTCTATTACGCAAGCGTAAAGAGTATGCTTTCCGTCCGGAAGAGTGCTTATATTTACATTGTTTACAGTGTAAGGAGACGCTCCGCTTGCGCTGATATTTGCAATTGCAGCACTTTCTGCAAAGTTCGGAGTTTTTCCTATAAGAATTTTATCCAATCCGCTTACCTGTAAAGTACCTTTGGCGTCGCTTGCTTCAACTTTTACGGAAATGTTATTTTCCTTAGTTGTTGCATTTCCTACAAATGCTGCGGAAGTTAAAGCAGGTGCGGTATTATCAACTTGTATGTCGAAGGGTTTAGTTATCTTGTTTCCTGCAAGGTCATACGCGGAAAGTAGTACATGATTTACACCTTCAGTGAATGATGCCAAAAGAGTGAAATTGCCGGTATCGTTGGTTGTCGGGAACGGAAGTTCCGCATTTGCGTCTATTTTCAGTCCATATGACTGGATTCTGTTTACTTCGGCATCACCACCATCAAAATCTTTTGCTTTACCTGTTATTGTTATTTCGTTTCTGGTAAACCATTTTGAAGCAAAAGCCGCATTATCAATATTTATCTCCGCATCGGAACCGGATTTTGCTTTTATAGGCTCGGAATTATCAAATTCCGGAGTTTTTGTATCTACATATATGTGTCGTTCCGTAGGAAGCGAACGGGCACCGTCCGAATCGTCGGCGGTAAATGAGACTGTGTAAATATAGACAAGATTATTGTTTATTGTCGCCGCTGTAGTTGTTACGGTGCCGTCTGCGGCAAGATTGAAAAACGGCGTATTGGAAGGAATACTTACGCTCCAAGCAAAATCCGGAGCGGCTCCCGTTGTTACCGGAATCCGGTTGGAAGCAATTTTAGTTCCTGAACCGTTGGAGGCTTGAGCGGTTATAATGCAGGAAAGTGTTACACCTGCGGCGGAAGTGCTGATTTTTCCTGAATAATTAACAGTCGTCGTATTCTGCTTTTTATAGTCTTCCGTTCCGCCGGTTATTTTTATGACCGGAGGGGCACCGGTGGGAACTACTTTAAAGCCGTAGTCAGCTCCGTCCGAAGCTTCTATAGAATGTCCTTCAATATCTTTACCGTCTACGCGGACTTTGTAAAATCTGTTTGAAGCTCTGTTTCCGATTGCGACGGTAATGCGGATATTATCGCCTTCCTTAAATGCTTCATTCCGCACAGCTTGCATGGCGGTCTTTTTTGCTTGGTTCGTTTCCGCATTTATTTTTTCCTGTGATTCTACTAAAACAATTTCATTTGCCGCCTTCGCGTCTCCCTGGTGGACTAAAGTTCCGTGCGCGTCGCATTCGTCAAGAACAAGCCTTACCGAATCGGAATCAAGCTGGAATTGGTCGCGTCCGGGTGAAACCGTAACTGCAATTTTGGAACCGTTTGATATGTCGGTAAATGAGTTTGCAACACTGTCGTATTTATAGCCGCTTACTTCGAATGTTGGAGAATTTTTAGGACTCAGCGAGAATTTCGGCGTTTTCGTTTCGTCAACAGCTGTGCCGGTTTTTATCATCTTTTCGCCTAAATACGAAGTTATTTTGCCTGCACGTTCTTTATCGCCGTATTCGCCGTTAAATATATTTACAAGGTCGCTGTTTGTAAGTTTTTCTCCGCCTTCGCTGTATATTTTGCTGTAAATATCTTTGTATATATAGTAGCCGTTGGATATATTGCCTGTTTCTGCAGCATCCTCTCCGTTTCTGACCGGAGTTTTGGGATTATATTCTTCCGCCGCGTCGGAAACTTCTATTTTAAAGTAGACATCTTGAATCGGGTCTCCGTGAGAATCATATAAAGCGTCGTAAACGGCGTTAAGTTCCGTTTCTTCGGAATTAGAAGGATTTTGAATCTTTTTGGCGATTATTTGTTCCAATCCTACACCGGATATGTTCAATTTTTTTACTCTCTGACCGGTCTGTACAAGGACACCGTCCGAATTTTTTTTGTACGCGGTAAAATAAAGAGCTTTTAGAGCGTTTGCATCGCTTATGTCTCCGGTAACTTTTACAACCTGACCGAAAGAATCGGAATTTATAGGACGCTTTAAAACTACTATAGGCGGTGTGTTGTCGATATTGTAAACGCGGCTCAAAGATGTACTTCGTTTAACGGAATCGTAAGCGGTGATTGAAAGCGTATATGAGCCGTCGGGAATCGGGTATGTGCGCGTTCCGTCTTCTGCTATGACCGGCTCGTTTATGAGTGCCGACCATGACTGCGGATTTCCGTCGCCGACGTTTTCGGAAAGTTTTGCGGCAAAAGGACCGTATGTCGTGCCTTTGCGTATACCTTCGTTGCAGGTAAGTTTTATCTCTACACTTCCTACATAAGTTTCGTCTTTTGCCTTTCCGCTCAACGTAAAAGAATTCATTATGGCAAGATTGTTGCCTGCCGGATAATCGAGCGTCAGTTCCGGCGGCTGGGTATCTACCGATGCTCCCAATCCTACTTCACAAGTGGTAAACAGTATCAGTGCCGTCGGTAAAATAAGAACAGATAAAAGTTTTCTAAAAAGTTTTGAACACGCAAAAACATTCATAAAGATTTCTCCTTATACAAAAATATTAGGCTTAAATCAGCCGAAAAAACGTTTTTACATGATTTTTAAGAATAAAACCCGGTACAAGATTTGTACAACGTAGATTCACGATGAGCAATCACAGGTCTATAGAATAGTTTTTTATATTATCGGCGATAATATAAAAAAATTGTTATATTTCATCGAGAGTAAACAATATTAACCGTATATTGTCAAGTAATTTTATAATTTTGAAAAGAATTCAGCATTTTTAAAGATGTATGTTGGCAGAAAAAATCTGTTTTGAATGATTTTACAGATTTACTGTCGGCCGGACATTTTATTCGTGCGGAGGGTTTAATACCCCGACGCTTGCGTCGTAACAAAGGGTATTAAAGCCGACTGCAACCACCTTATGAGAACATACAGTGCGAAACATTGAGCACTGTTCCCCGATGCTTGCGTCGGGGTTGTTTATTCTTAAACCGGAAATTTTTTTCATAAAAATACAGGATTACGTTACGAACT